>JBIIHN010000167.1:0-4786 GCA_044235745.1 Bacteroidia bacterium | reverse complement strand
TACTGATAAGGCCAACCTTCGTGCAGCGGCTATTGAACACCCGATGGTTCAACTAAAATCACAGGAACGAAATATCCGCGAGTACAAAACCATCGATTTCATCTTACCGGGGCAATTGGGTTTTTCGCTGCTCAGCTCAGGTGTTTTTGGAACAGCCTTCGTCTTCTTCAACCTTCGGCAGACACTGGTTATAAAAAGATTCTTTGCAACACCAATCAGAAAACCGTTCATCGTGCTGGGTGAAGCCATCAGCCGTATGGTCTTTGCGCTCATGGGTGCAGCGTTTTTGATTCTCGTAGGACATTTTGCCTTTGGCTTCACATTGGTTCATGGAATCCTCACTTTTCTGTCCATGCTCGGACTTTCAGCGCTGGGACTCATTCTCTTCATGGGCTTTGGTTTTGTGGTGTCCGGACTTGCCAAAAATGAGAGTACCATTCCTCCTCTGGCAAATATTGTCACGCTTCCCCAATTTCTCCTTTCCGGTACTTTCTTCGAAATCAGTAACTTCCCTGAATGGTTGCAGCCAATTTGTAAGGTCTTGCCATTGACCTATCTAAACGATGCCATGCGGCTGGTCGCCTTTGAAGGAGCCGGTTTTGAAGCCCTGCTTCTACCCTTGGGTGTCATCCTGGCATGGGGAATTTTGATTTATGCAATCGCTGTAAAAGTATTCAGGTGGGAATAAATGACAGAATGACCGTACATTTGCAGCGGCATTCTCTTTGTTTGGGAATTTGCCGATAAAACAAAAAAACGGATCATCCGTTTCTACAATCAAGAAAAGTAAAAGCTATGATGGGAATTTATGTTATTTCAATTGCGTTCATGCTGATTGGATGGTTAGTCCAGATGCAGTTGAAACGAAAGTTTACAAAGTATTCGCAGACCCCAATCAGTTCGGGGATGAGTGGAGCAGAGATCGCTTCAAGAATGCTGCGGGACAACAACATTCAGGATGTGAAAGTGATTTCAGTGGAAGGCCGTCTTACGGATCATTACAATCCTCTGGATAGAACGGTCAACCTGAGTCATGATGTATTTTACGGACGAAATGCTGCCGCTGCTGCAGTAGCTGCTCACGAATGTGGTCACGCTGTACAACATGCGCGGGCTTACTCTATGCTGCAGCTCCGCTCTGCGCTTGTACCGGTGGTTAGTTTCGCCTCGCAATGGGTGCACTGGGTATTACTGGCCGGAATCGTTATGGTGAATACATTCCCCAGTTTGCTGTTGATCGGTATTACTTTATTTGCAGCAACCACAGCCTTCAGTTTCGTCACACTTCCTGTTGAGTTTGATGCCAGTAAACGAGCCCTGGTATGGCTTGAAAGTGCCCGTATTACCACATCACAGGAGCATACACAATCAAAGGACGCACTCTGGTGGGCGGCGATGACATACGTGGTGGCTGCACTATCTGCTTTGGCAACGCTGATGTACTATATAATGATTTATATGGGAAGAAGAGATTAAAATCTTCCCTTTCGCTAATGGGCCATCACTGTTATCAGTGATGGCCTTTTTTGTGAGCATATTGATAAATGTCAACAACACTTTTTTCCTTATTTCCTATTTTCGTTCCATGAGTCTACCGCAACCTATTATCGACCGCATTAAATTACTGGAGGAAAAGTATGCAGCCATGGGACAGGATCTTACGGCCTATCTGGATGGTCTTTTGTATGCCGATGTATGTAACTACTGGGATTATATTCACCTCGATGCACTCCTCAATCTGCAACATCCGCGCACGAAGTTTCCCGATGAGATGGTCTTTATCATGTATCATCAGGTAACGGAATTGTATTTCAAGCTGTCGCTGCATGAAATGAAACAAATGGTTGAACGCGGACCGGATGCTGATTTCATGACAGCAAGGATTCATCGTATCAACCGGTATTTTTCTGTGCTCACCAGTTCCTTTGACATCATGGTGGATGGAATGGAGAGAGAACAGTTTCAGAAATTCAGAATGAGTTTGCTGGCGGCCTCGGGCTTCCAAAGTGCACAATATCGAACTATTGAGATATATGCAACCGAGTTTATTCGACTGGTAGATAAAGATGCCCGTGATCAGTTTGAGAAGAATCCCGGTACCATTGAAGAAATGTTTGAGCACATCTATTGGAAAGCCGGAGCAACGGAAGTCGGTACAAATAAAAAAACACTCACCCTGATTCAGTTCGAGGAGAAATATGCTCAGCCTCTCACTGCACTGGCCAATTCGCTAAAGAATTCCAATCTCTGGGCTTTGTATCAACAACTTTCTGCGGCAGATCAACAGCGGGAAGATTTACGTCAGGCACTTCGCCAGTTGGATGTGAATGTGAATATCAACTGGCCACTGGTACATTATAAATCAGCAGTACGCTATCTGCAGGCAGATCCTTCCGATATCGCGGCAACCGGCGGTACAAATTGGCAGAAATATCTTCCTCCGCGTTTTCAGAAAAGGATTTTTTACCCTGCATTGTGGTCGAAAGAAGAAATAGACAATTGGGGTAAAGCCTGGGTAGAAGACGTCTTGGCCGATCGTATTCGTGTCTAAGGGAGTCACAAAAGACAAAAAACAGAAATTATTAATTTGATATACAGCTATTTCTGTTTTTTTGTTTTGGTTTATAATGTAAACAACTTTATAATTGCAATATTAAATTTAAATCCATGAAAAAACTCATCAACTACACGCTGTTAACCATCATGATGGTGTCATTTACGTTTGCGCTGGAAGCACAAACTGCCGATCAGGCACCCCAAACCAAAACGCCTGCGAAATATCAACCAAAGGAGAAAACACGTCGCTTCCTTTTACGGTATTTAACGGCGGTAGATACTATGGAGGGAGATCGGGAAAATATGCAGATAGTTAAAGGGTTCGAAACGGTGGCGGATGCAACAAATGATGATTGGATTTCACAATATCATGCTGCCTTCTACAATGCTGTGTTAGGTGCGGAAATGAAAGATAGCGTGATTGGCAATGCAATGCTGAAGAAGGCTGATTTTTATGTAACAAGGGCAGCTGCTTTAACAAAGGATGAATCGGAAGTGGTATTGTTACAGGCCATGATCAATGGAATCAAGATTGGAAGAAATCCCCAACTGGGTGCAACATTAGGACCCGAGGTGATGAAAGGTTACGAAAAAGCAAAAACACTGAATCCGGAAAACCCGCGTGCGTATGTTGTGTTAGGCGAAAGTTATCTCTATATGCCGGAAGCCGCCGGTGGTGGTAAGAAGAAAGCAAAGGAGATGTTTGAGATTGCTTTAAAGAAATTTGAAAATGATAAACATGATGATCCTGCATGGCCTCGCTGGGGTAAGGATCGTGCAACTGAATTACTGAAAAAGACTTCAGATAAATAATTTTCACCTTAAATGATTATGACGATGAAAAGCATGAGCAACGAAGAAAGCTTGCAGGTTATCACATCGATGATCGAAGCAGCTCGTAAGGATATGCGTGATAACGGGTCGTGGTTTTTACTGTGGGGTTGGTTGGTGTTTATTGCCTGTGTAGCACATTTCACACTCATGATGGTGGATTACGATAAACCCTGGCTGGCATGGATGCTGATGATTTTTGGCGGAGTCATCAGTGCATTTAAGGGGATAAAAGAGGATAGGCACCAAAGAGTAAAGACCTATATCGATTCTTTTATGAATTATGTGCTCGTCGCATTTCTGGTGTCCTTATTCCTGGTTCTTTTGAATATGCAACATCTCGGGCTTTCTACATATCCGATGGTGATGATGGTGTACGGCATCTGGCTTTTTGTCAGTGGCGGTGTGCTTGAATTCAGACCGCTGATTTATGGTGGTATTCTGAACTGGATTCTGGCCTTCGTCGCATTTCAGTTTAATTTCGACTTCCAGTTAATCATCCTCGCAGCGGCTGTTTTGTTTGGTTATATCATTCCGGGCTATCTGTTGCGCAGCCGCTACGTTAAAGCAGAACGTGATTCTTTGTCAGCAGCCTGAGTATTCTATGACTACTTTCAAGGAACTCGATCCTTTATTGCATCAGCAATTGCGATTGTCAGTGATTTCGCTGCTGATGGGCGTGAAGGCCGCGGAGTTCACGTTTCTGCGCGAAAAAACCGGTGCAACAGCCGGGAACCTGAGCGTGCAGATCAATAAATTATCCGATGCCGGTTATATCGATGTGCAAAAAAGTTTCCGTGATAATTATCCTTTGACAACCTGTGCTATTACTGAAAAGGGGAGGAAGGCTTTTGAAGCATATGTGAAAGCGCTGCAGGTTTATCTGAAGCCGGAAGCCTGAAAAACAGAACACCCCTGTTACAAGAAGAGCAGGGGTGTTTTTACGTTGATGTATTTCATTATTCACTTACACCATATTTTCGGGCGTAACGGCGATGCAGTTCTTTCTGATAGTTGTCCAGGTTAATCTGTCGACCTTGTATAAAGGCCAGTTCAACCTTATTCCCGGTCATGTCAAGTGCGTCGCCGGTTGAGATAAATAAAGTGGCATCTTTCCCATCCGCCAGTGTCCCGCAATTCGATTCAATTCCTAAAATTTTTGCGGGAGTAGAAGTGATGGTCATCAACGCTTCTTCCTTACTTAGTCCGTACCCCGCCGCGGATCCCGCCTGGAATCCAAGGTTTCTTTGTTGCCAGAACCCTTCATCTGCACTGGCTACCTGTACTCCGGCCTTGAATAATAATGCCGGTAATCGGTACTTCTGGTCTACGGCTTCGTCTTCTCGATAGGGAACGGCATGCGTTCTGACGATAATGACCGGTATGTTTTTTTCTTTCA
>JBIIHN010000166.1:0-4813 GCA_044235745.1 Bacteroidia bacterium | reverse complement strand
CTGTTCTGCTAACAGCGGCTACGGTACGTACCTCAGGAATCAGATCCTTGACCGGAGGCCGGGAAGGTTCACACGCGACCATGGCTGTTAAACCAAATACCAGTGCAATGTTTCTGTATAGAGGTGAAATCATATTTGAATTTATTTGGATACTGACCATCAGTTGAAGAATACAAGTCCTATATTGACGCCGAGCATTTGGATATTATCAAAATTCAAGGCCGGCTCGCGGTTTGTTCCGTAGTTATAGCGTACACCGAGCATTGCGCCCATGTTCGAACGACCGAATTTAAACAAAACGCCTGCCTCCGGCTTTACCAGATAACCCCATTTAGAAAAACTGAGATTATAGATATTGAAATAAAAATCCTGTTGGCTGTACATGGCTCCTACACCAAGCCCGACATAGGGTGTCACTGCGCGATCAGGCATAAAGTAATAATGTGCGTTGGCGGTAATGGGCAAGATGTAGTTGAACTTATACAGATCAGTGGTGACGGCTCCGTTTTCAAATGTGTACGTTTCCCGGGGCGCGTATTCATACAGCGATGCCCACGCAATCTCACCGCCAACCGAAATGTTCTCATTGATGAAATAACGACCTTGCAATGAAATGCCGGCAGCACTGGTATTATCGATGAACTTAGTATTATTTATCGGTGTGTTGATATCCCAGCCGATGGCTACGAAACGTGTGGGAAGGATACCGGATTGAGCATGAGCTGATGAATTAATTAGAAACAGAAAAACTAATGCGGATAGATATGATTTTATTTTCATGACAAGTTTGGATCTATTAGTTCGACTTGAGATAAGGTGATTGTACAAATGACTGGTCGATGGCATTCAAGGCCTTCTGCATGTTATCGCTATTGCTGTCACTCAGAACACCGCTGGCCAGCATGTTCCAAGCCACATACAGTTTGTTGTTGTTTTGAACCCTGTTTTTCAGATCAATCAACTCAATAACGAGTGTTCCCGTTTCATACGTGTAGGTATAGGTGTAAGGATAATAATAGTAACCGCCGGGATAACCCCAGTAATACGGATCATAATAGCCATCATACCCCCACCAATAGCCAGGTGAAACTACCTGACTCGAATTAAGATCCTTGATAACAAAAACATTGGCCACCATATCAGGATTCTGGGAGCTATCCACCGCAGTGAACCCGTTCGCAGTAAGCCTTGTGCTCAATCGACCGAGTATCTGGGCCGCTTTCAATGCGCCCAACAGGGTGTCATTCGGATTAGAATTGCTGATAAGACCCACCGTGGAGGGGAGACTGAAGGTCTTGAGGGTATTAAAATCAGTGCCGCGATCGTAATAGGTGACAACTACCGGCTCATCGGTGAGCTGATTCAGGTCGGGCTCCTTCCGGCAACCGCTGAACGTGATCAGTACTGTTATTAGTAAGAGGCTTATACGCATAGGAGTTAAGGCTTAAGATTTGATTTTTGTGTGTAATGTATATGATTTCAAAGCAACTGCATTTATTAGCTTTTTCTTGATGCCGGTTTAAGCGGCAGCGAGAAAAAAACGCGCCTGATGGCCTGCTGAAGTTCGGTATCGATATCGGGTGATGGGTCCAGCGCCTTCGAAACCACTCCTTTCCACAGTACCTCTTCGGTACCGGGGAGTAGCATTTCAATGACCAGCGTACCGGTTTTATAGGTATGGCTGGTCACAACACCTGTTCCGACCGGTGCAGAATAGCCCATATAGTATCCCGGACCACCAAAACCGATTCCGATGGAAACGGGTGGAGGCGTATACTGATAATCCACATGATCGATGGTATATGCACTGAAACGAAAGAGCACATCCGGCTTATCGACACTGGCGATCATACCCTTAGCAGTTAACTGTTGATTGGAATACCACAACACCCGGTCGTTGATATATTTCCGGTTGAGAAACTTACCGATAGACGAATCGGGCGGAAGCCACGCATAGGTTTTGTAGGCAGAAAAATCAGTGCGGGGCTTACGGTCATAGGATACCTGATAGGTCGAGCATCCACAAAGAAACAGAATGAATATATATGGGATAAACTTGCGCATAGAACAGATATCAGAACGTAAAGGTGATTCCTGAACTGCCTCCAAACTGGGTGATGGTCGAATATGCTGATGCAGCTACACCCGACCCTGAATTGCTAATGAACACACTGGCACCTACAGACTGAAGCGGCACATAGATCTCTGGTTGCAAACGGATACCGATGTGGTCGTTGAGATTCAGCTGCACACCACCGCGCACCGAAATCGCGAACCGGACAATGGCTGAGAGATCTGTTACCTGTGGAGTGAACACCACGATGCCGGCACTTAATCCACCATATGCTGAAACGCGGTCGTTAAAATCCTTGATAGCGTTTGCACCGACCATAATATAATCGATAGCAACATCACCCTCCACCCGTTCCTGCACAAGACGATTGAATCCGTTGTAGTAATAAATATCTCCTTCTGCCAGTGAAACCTGATGCCGCCAGGACAACTCCAGCTGCTTCCAGGAGGAAGGGCGATAGCCTAAAGAGAGACCATAGCATTGACCCTGATTCAACAGCACGCTGCCAAACTCAGTCTGGAAACGCTCGTTAAATACGAATCCATACATTGGCGTGATGCTGATCATGGGCTTGCTAAAGTTAACTGCAGAGGTCTCGGATAAATCCTGACCATACGATACCTTACTAAACAGGAATACGAGTAGAGCAACAGAAAGTGTTGCCGTTTTACGAAGGGGCATAGATTGAATGGGTTTCATTGGTTTTAAACAGTGGGAAGCAGGCAGTAAAATCGCTCAGGCGATTATTAATTTTACTTTATGGCACGAAAGTAATACTTTTCCATGGTACTAAGACTAGGTGTAAACACCCTCCTGATTATATCTGTTATCACATCGCTATCATAATTTTTAACTAGCATGAATCGGTGCCATCATTCAGAATTCGTCTATCAGCTTCAATCAGCTACACGATTGATACTGAGCGGTCAATATTGTTAAAGATGGTGCAGGCAAGCCGCCCATCCCCTCTGAAACCTGAGTCAGGGATGTAGTTGAGTATTTGGGCATACGTGTTAGCGGGCTGCAGCATTGATACAGCTTACACTAACACAAGGCGTTTGAGCGGGTCATGATTTATGGATAATTAGCCGTTAAAAGCATGGATTTGTGTACGACACATAGTCTCTGGCTCTTTCTCACTCTCGCTCCCGCTCTGTAATCCCGGGGAAACCGATTCTAATTTTTGCGACTTTACATTTTAACTTAAAAAGTTGGTGGGAGTTGATTTTTTTCTAAATTGCACTGAATCCTTGATTCCAGATAAATTCAAATCCTATGAAAAATACATCTACGCTGTTTCTGCTCATCTTCCTCCTGTGCAGTATCCAATTACGCGCCACGGTAAGGACGGTAAACATCAGCAGCCCGAGCCCCGGGCAATTTCTTACTATGCAATCTGCGATTAACGCATCCGCAAATGGCGACACGATTTATTTGTCTGGTGGATCTAATGGTTCTGTAACTCTGGACAAACAAATTGTTTTTATCGGCACCGGCCACAACCCCAACAAGCAGTCACCGGTAGTCAGCTCTGTTAGTTTCATTGATTTAAGTGTCCCGCTCTGCCAGGGCTCTAAATTCATCGGGATACAATTCAACAGCGAATCATTTATTGATAACTTTTCATCGGCGATAAACCTAAACGTGGAATATATCAACTGCCGCTTTATTAATAACGGGCTTAGGGTAAACAACTCCTCTCCCGGTGCACCTCAACTTTCCGGTTTAAGCTTTAAAGGATGTATTTTTACCGGGGATGCATTTAGATCTCTCGGCACTGTTCCAATAACGATTTCGGCGTCCAACTGCATATTCGCCCGAAATACAAGTCTTTTTTTTGGGACCTTATGTTTGAGTGGGCCAAGTATCGTGCTCAGCGGCAACTTGACGAACTGTCAGTTTCAATATAATGGGGGCGGTAACCTGCCACTTGCGGACAAGGCGAATGGGCTTACAGTGAACAATTCGATTTTTTACGGTGTTCGTCCTTTTATAGTTACTACCAACACCTCTACGTCTGCAAGTAATTGCCTTAGCTTTGGCAATACCAACAATGCCTTCAGTTTCACAACCACAACTGCCGCACTGGTGGGCGTCAACCCCCAATACACCGCCTATAACACCTCTGCCAGCCCGGCATTCAGTAATACGGATAACTACCGCCTGAGCGCTACATCCCCCGGCAAAAACTATGGTACAGATGGCAAGGACATAGGGGTTTATGGCGGCATATTCAACTTTACCATGGACGGTGAACCTCCCAGTGTCCCGGTCATCCGCGCTATGAATTTGCAGGGCTCCACTACAGTACCGGCCGGTACGCCCATCAATGTGAACGTGATCAGCACCGTAAAGCCCTGATTACTTATGCGGGTTATTCTGCTCCTCGCTCTGTTTTTCGCGTCATTGTCAGTGGCCTCCGCACAGGAGATCCGGCGGGCGGAGTATTTTTTTGATACCGATCCGGGACCAGGCAATGGCACTCCGCTTTCAGTTGCTTTTCCTGCCTACAATGTGTTTCTGGAAAATAATGTTACCACCTCCGGATTGATTGCAGGCAATCATATACTGTACATCCGTACATGCACTTCGGATGGTATCTGGTCGCTTAGTGAGGGACGTGCCTTCACTATTGTTCCCTCTATCATCGCGGCGGAGTACTTCGTAGATACAGACCCGGGAGTAGGCAATGGTACTTCCATTTCTCCGGGCTCAGTCTCTGATTCGCTGAACTGGAAT
>JBIIHN010000165.1:0-4839 GCA_044235745.1 Bacteroidia bacterium | reverse complement strand
TCGTAATTATGATGCTATTGAGCATCTCCACCACTGCGCAAACCCCCTTCAACATCTACCTCGAGCCGATGACCGTTCCCGGAGTGGGTGGTCTCCAGGCCTTCGCCTTTGGGCAGGATAATAACGGTAAGTGGCTGGTGATCGGTGGGCGTCTGGATGGACTGCATCGCCGTCAGCCCTTCGCTTCGTTTGATGTGGCAGGAAATAATAATCAGTTGCTGGTGGTCGATCCAGTTATGAACCAAAGCTGGTCCACCCCGCTTACTTCATTGTCCATTGCGCTGCAGGAGCAACTGAGTTCTACCAATATGGAGTTTCATCAGGAGGGCAACTACCTCTATATTGTAGGGGGTTACGGATACCATGCGGCCATCGGTTCGCGTAAAACTTTCGACGGCTTGATAGCAGTGGATGTACCCGGGCTAATCACTGCTATCATCAATGGCTCCCCGATTAATAGTTTCTTTCGTGTCGTGAATGACCCGCAGTTCGCAGTAACGGGCGGACATCTTAAAAAGATAAACAATACGTATTATCTGCTCGGCGGCAATAAGTTTGATGGCAACTACAATCCGATGGGTCATGCGACGTATACGCAAGTCTATACGAATGCCATTCGCAAATTTAATCTGACGGACGATGGCACTACACTCACCATCACACACCTGCCCACACTGAATGATTCCGTTAACCTGCATCGCAGGGATTATAACGCCGTACCGCAGATTCTGCCGGATGGTGCTGAAGGATTAACGATGTTCTCCGGCGTATTTCAGCCCGTCATCGATCTTCCGTACCTGAATTGTGTAAATGTGGACAGTACTTCTTATACAGTCAACAATGCGTTTCAGCAGTACTATAATCATTACCACTGTGCCGTGTTGCCTCTGTATTCTTCCACAAAGAAGGAGATGCATAATATATTCTTTGGAGGTATCGCGCAGTATTATGATAGCGCAGGAGTACTTATACAGGATCCCAATGTGCCTTTTGTAAAAACCATCGCCCGCGTCACCCGCGACTCAATGGGAACGATGGCGGAGTATAAACTGCCCGTCGAGATGCCGGCGTTGCTTGGTGCCAGTGCGGAGTTTATTCCTTTGCGAACGGTTCCGCATTTCAGCAATGAAGTATTCAAACTCGACGATTTCACGGCCGATACAACGATGGTAGGATATATTTACGGCGGTATCAGTAGTTCAGCAGCGAATATTTTCTGGAGTAACACCGGTACACAGAGTACAGCCAGCAGTGAAATTTTCAAGGTGTATGTGATTAAAAATACCACGGTAGGTCAACATGAGTTAAATCAACAGAGTGTTGGAACCCTGAAGATGCAGGTGTTCCCGAATCCGAACAATGGAAATTTTGTCGTGAAATTTAATCTTGTAAAGTCTTCAGATGTCAAGCTGACAATTTATAGTCTCAAAGGCAAAAAAATCAAGGAGCGGGTGATAAAGAATCTTCCGTTGGGAGAAAATACCTGGCAGGAACAGGTGGATGGACTTCATCTGGGCGGCGCCTATTTCCTCACCCTCGAGACATCTTACGAAAAAGCCACGCAGCAGATGATTGTTGAACCTTAAAAGATTTGTCCGCGCGTTAAATTATTTCGACTGCTTCTGATAAAGAATCTTCTCTTCTGATGAAGTTGCGGGTGCGTATTGACAACACATCACATCTGGATAATAGCCAATAGAACATTCGTTCTATTTTTCTTTTCTTACGATGAATGAACGGCGGACGTAATTGCAATTTATCCTATTTTTATGGTGGATGGTGTCTTCTCCTCGTTTCTTCCTTCTCCTGTTGCTTATCCCGTCGTTCTGTCAGGCCCAGAAACGACAGCCGCGAATTGAATGGATAACGGATAAGCAAGGTATATCCGGACCGGTGATCAATACAATGATTAAAGATTCATCGGGAGCAATCTGGTTAGGTACAGTAGATGGACTTTTTCGCTGGAACGGTAGAGAAATGGATCAGTTTCATCACGATGTACACAACGCCAACACCCTTCCGCATAACAATATCAATCACTTGGTTGAGAAGGACGGAAACACCTTGCTGCTGGCCACTTCCGGGGGCTTCAGTATGTATAACAAAAAAGAAAATAAGTGGAGGAATTTCTCGGGTAGATCCGGCATCGGCAATCGATACGGACTAAGGATTTTCAATGACTTCGTGCTTGTAAACGACAGCATTGTGATTCTATCACATATGTACTATGGTTTGTACCGTTTAAACCTTCGTACCTGGCAAGCTACGTATATTGACCGATCATCATTTCCCGGTAATTTAAGGTATTTCCAAAAACTAATCCGACTGCGTGATGGCAGAATAGCCGGTGCTGGTATGGGCCTTGTATTTATCATCAGCGAAAAGCTAGAAATTTTATCTGTCTATCAGACTGTAAAAGCGGATAGCAATTCACTGCCGTTTGAGAACCAATATCTGAATATCAGCGAAGATCCGGGCATCGGCAACACTGTATGGGTTGGTACCTGGGGTGGCGGGCTCAAGAAATTGGAACTGCAAACAGGAAAGTGGTCATCCTATTATTTCGACGACAGAAAGCTCGCCCCCAATCTGCATAACATTGCGGCAGATCAGTTTTGGTTAAATGACTCAACGATTCTGATTGGTAACAAGAATTCTTTTCGTGAGTACCATGTAAAAACAGGATCCTTTACCGGAACTATATGGAACGATTTGAAAAGTCCGGAAGGCAACAATATTAAAAGTTTTTATAGGTCCAAAAGCGGAGAAGAATGGGTTTTTTCCGACCATGAAGTAGGTCGAATGAATCATAAAAATCCGGAGTTCACGATATACCCTTGGAAAAACAGTAACAATAATTTTACGGTCATTCAGGGTTCCTCCGCTGAACGCTTTGAAGTTTTTACCTGGTATGGAAAACGTTCGTATTATCTCTATGATATCCGTAGGGAACAATTACTGGAGAACCATCCGATTCCATTCCTTGATCAGCAGTTTACAGAGATTTTCGCTTCAACAGCTTACAATACGCGGTATTTGCTTAATGCAACGCGGAAAGGTATACTCTTCTATGACAAGCGAATGAAAACAATGTTGCCACTCCCCCTTTCACCAGCTTGTGTTGAACTTAAGGACAAAGAAATTTCGGGTATTTATCCGCTCTCTGTTCCAGATGAATTTATCGTATATAACGTTGCGTCAGGATTATGGCGAGTTAAAATCAGGGAAGGAAATACAGGACTTGAGATGGCCGATGTGAGACGAGTAAAATCCGCTTTTGTCCAAAGTGTTCATTGTCAGCAAAACGGCCGCATTTATGTGGGTGGAGAATCTATTTCAGTATATGATGAAGAGGGCAATTATCTGAAAGGAATCTGTCGGTTCAATGAAGAATACAGGAACGGCATTATCAATAAAATCGTAGAAGATGAACAACACCAGCTATGGATAACCTTTGATCAGCTCGGGCTTCTTCGTATAAACCTTCTTAACCCAACTGACATCAGGATACTACAGAGAGGAAAAAATACTCCCTCTACTTTTTTTGATGCAATACCGGATCATAACGGAGGGCTCTGGGTAATCAGTCATCAGGGATTGTATCGGGTATCATCGTTCATGAAAGCCTATCACTATCCGACGCAGCGCGAATTGAAGAACATCACTATTCAGTCCTACTTTATCCCTTTACAGGACGAAAACTGGCTTTTTACTGGCAGTGAAATGATAATGCTGAATGCTTCCAAACAAGAAAAAGAATTGCCTCCCTGCGAAATTGAAATCCGTGACCTGATGATAAACGGAAAAGAAGCCGATTCTTTATTGGTAAGCAACAAACTCAGGCTGGATCATTTTAATAACAACTTTTCGATGAAAGTGTCTACCATTGATGTGGATTATGCCGACCGTGTATCTTATCGGTATAAGATGACCGGACTGGATCCAGAGTGGGTAAATATCGGCTTTAACAACTATATCAGCTACGCTAATCTCGCACCGGGTGAATACACCCTCCGGCTTGAAGCTTACGATCCCGAAACAGGAATGACACGGGGGACGAAGAATATTCTACTCGAGGTAGTACCTGCCTGGTACCAGAAAACAGCTGTAAAAGCGGGTGGATTTCTTGTTCTGATCCTGCTGGCTACCGGAGGCGGCCTCTATATAAATCGTCGCAAATACCGGATACGATTGAATGAACTTCAAAAACAAAAAGAACTTGAGGTTATGCGGCAATCCATTTCGAAAGATATTCACGACGAACTTGGCAGCAGCATTACCCGCATCACCCGTTCCACCGAATTATTATTGCGTCAGAAAGATGATCGCGAGGTGTTGGAGTCGCAACTTTCACGGCTTGGAGATCTCAGCAAATCATTGGGAAAATCACTTAATGAAATTGTCTGGGCAGTGAATCCCAAAGAAGATAAACTTGAAAATTTTGTTCTGTTTGCACGCCAGTATCTGCAGGAACTGGGCGAAGAGAACAATATTGAAATACGCACGCAGTTACCGGTTGCCGGACTTGAAATGTTGTTGCTGCCGAAAGCACAACGTAATTTATTTCTCTTTCTCAAGGAAGCAAGTAACAACGCAATTAAGTATTCAGGGACTAAAGTGATAGAACTGAAAATAGAAGCTGATCAACAACGCGACGAATTCCTTATCTCGCTCACTGATACAGGAGAAGGTTTTAATCCCGATCAAATACGTCCCTTCAGCAATGGATTAAGCAATATGCGAACACGGTGCGAAGAATTGGGTGTCAATTTTAATTTATCTACAGCGCCCGGAGAGGGAACAACAGTTTCCGCTTACGGAAGCCTCAGTAAATTAGAA
>JBIIHN010000164.1:0-4850 GCA_044235745.1 Bacteroidia bacterium | reverse complement strand
TCACTTCATAAATGGTAGAGTCGAAAATAATGGGAGCATAGCTCATCCCGATAGCTATCGGGAGGTTCAGAGCACCTGACTCACTTCAATAAAGGGTAGAGTCGAAAATATTGGGAGCATAGCTCAGCTGGTTCAGAGCATCTGCCTTACAAGCAGAGGGTCACAGGTTCGAATCCTGTTGCTCCCACAGATAAGCGAAAAAGCCCGGTACAACGTACCGGGTTTTGTTGTTTTAGAATAGCGCAAGCTTGCTTGTAAGCGAATCTAAAACAACAAAACACTGCCAGCGGAGCTGGCGGGCTTTTTCATTTTCACGATGGGGAGTTACAGGATCATGCGCAGCATACTCCTGTTGCTGTCACAAAAGCCAATGTCCACGAAGTGGACAGGCTTTCGTTATTTCACGATGGGGAGTTACAGGATCATGCGCAGCATACTCCTGTGTACCGTTACAAAGGCGGGACCGGAAATGAAAAAATCAACCCGCTCAGGGTTGACCCTTTTTGTTTTTCACGATGGGGAGTTACAGGATCATGCGCAGCATACTCCTGCTGTCGTCACAAAAGCCAATGTCCACGAAGTGGACAGGCTTTCGTTATTTCACGATGGGGAGATACAGGTGAAGACTTCCCCTTAAATAGCTACGCTCAAAAAGCAATAATTATTAAATCACAATTACCCGTTAACACCTGGTATGATTATCTGGGTGCCCCTACTTTGGCTGATGCAATTATGGACAGAATGTCAGCCCGGGCCCTCCTTTTGTAATAAGAGGAAAACACAAAACATTATAATTAAAAAAATCAAAATCACATGGATTGCTATCATTAAATCGCTAGTAAAAGGTTTTGGTTGCGACTCTTTATAGGCGGTGGGAATTATAATCTTCTCTTCCTGCGCTGTTTTATGTAAATCTGCTGAATCAGATACTATATCATAAATAAGTGGTTCTGTTAAAACGCTATCTTTCTTTGGCTCAGGGTTATTTATTGGATCGTCTACCTTACCAGGAACAGGTGGTGGCGAAAATATTATAACTGGTTTTAACTCACGATATTGATTTGCCTCTAGCCATTCGCTATCTCCATTACGACATACCATCACATCCGATTTAACACCTTTACTCTGTAGCTCAGCAACTCTAAATGGACCTAGAACTTGATCATTTTCTAAGAAATAGAAGGTGTTTTCCCAGGAATCAGGCTTACCTTCATAATAAGTAATAGAAGGTATTGTATCAATCCGACCTTTCTTTGATTTCAGCTTTGACATTAAGGAGCGAAAAGCTATTAATAACACGTTATCGGTTACAACTGGATGCTTATTAACTACTTTACCGTTACCTAAAAGCAGCATATATATACCCAGAACTAGTATAGAGAATCCAAAAGCGAAATTGATTCTACCTATTCTACTATATCCTTCTACAAGATAGTACGGGCCTAGTATTGATTGAAATAAACCAACTCCAGTTAAGATATAACCAATGACTATTTTACTTTCATTTGAGGCGGTTGGCTTATTGGTTGCTCTTGGACTACTGATTACAGCAATAATTCCAGGGATCATTGCAAATGGAATACTTGTGGCACATAAGATGAGTGACCACCAGCCTCCTATATGCTTACGCCTACCCCATAAAAGTGCTATTATTGACGATGGAATTAGAATAAGTAATAATTGTAAAAAAACCATATTATTTATTTTATACCTGTAAATATATATTTTCTGAGCTGGTTTTAGTTTCAACGCCTTATTCTTTTTTGAGATATACCAAATAAGAAAAGGAAGGCTAATCGTATTAAATTTTGATATTGTTTATTTATATTCTACCTCAAAATAAAATTAAAGGTAATCGATCCTTTCTGTTCTTCTACACCGGCCGGACTGGCAGAAAATTTTGCTTTCATGGCGGCTTCGCGGCATTTTCGTACAAGGGTACCGTTAGTGAGTGTACTTCCTCGTCCCGGACCTTCTGCCCGTACAACATTGCCGGCTTTGTCAACAACAATATCTATCACCACCTTGCCCTGTTCCTGTGAGCGGTCTTCGAGGCGGGGCAGACTTCTGAAATTTCTTCCGGCGAGATCAAAGCCAATGCCATTGCCGGGTCCGTTGCCCGATCCATTTCCTCCTCCGGTACCTGTTCCGGTTCCCGGACCTGTCCCGTCTCCGTTTCCTCCTCCGTTGCCGTTGCCGGATCCTCCTGTGCCGTTACCTGCCTGAGTGCCGGTGGGTGATCCGCCGGTTCCCTTTTTGCCGGGATATAAACTGCGGGGATCTACTTTCGGGGTTTCTACTTTCGGTAATTCAGGTTTTGTATTGACAGCGACCGTAGTAGTGGACTTTTTTACTTCCGGTTTCTTCACCTCTTTCTTCTCCTTCTTTTTCGGATCGTTTTTTTCCGGCTGGTCAATGGCTACCGTCTCTTCTACCTCTGAGGTCATGAGGTTTTCATCGTCCTCCTGCGGTGTCGTTTCGGCGGGCGCAGGTGTCGGTGTGGTGACCGGACCCTGCTCAATATCGAGAGTGCCGAACTCTACAAAACTTCCGCCGCCACCACCGCCGGCAAGTCCTTCTTCCCAGGGCGGTATGGGTGAGCTGATGTACAAAAACATCAATAACGCCAGGATCACTCCGTGAATGAGTAAAGTGATGCCTGCCGAACGTAACTGATGCGGTTTCATGGTTGTGCGGTTTCCTTGGTGAGATTCGTGGCAGCGACCATTTTAATTTTGTTCTTGTTGCCGATATCCAGCAGGAAGACCACCTCCTGCCATTGCACGGACTTATCCACTTTCAGCAAGGCTGTGGGATCCGTCTGGCCGGCAACAGCCGCGGTAACGGCAGCTTCAACGCCTTCTCTGGGAACGATCTCCTGATTCACTACAAATTGTAAGTCGGGCGTAACGGAGATAACCACCGGATGCTTTACGCTCTGAATACCGGTCTTTGAATTCGGCAACAGGAGTTTCAGTACCGAAGGCGTAGCCATGGTGGAGGTGATGAGGAAGAATAAAAGCAGGAAGAACATAATGTCATTCAGTGAATGACTGTACACTTCCGAGTGAGCGTTTTGTCGGCGGCGGAGGTTCATTATTTTACAGGTTCTTCTAAGAGATCAATGAACTGAACGGCGTTTATCTCCATCTTGTTAATCACCCGGTCAACACGCTGCATGAGATAGTGATAACAGGCGTAGGCGATCATACCAACGAGGAGTCCGGCGGCGGAGGAAATCATCTTTACATAAAGACCTCCGGAGATCGTATCAATTTCCAGACTGTTTTGCAGCGATATCTGATAGAAGATTTTAATTACGCCGAAGATGGTTCCGAGGAAGCCGAACATCGGAGCGATACCGGCAATCGTTCCAAGAAATCCGAGATTTTTTTCCATCTCGAATACTTCAAGTTTTCCCTGGTTCTCAATGGCCGATTCGATTTCACGAACGGGTTTACCGAGGCGTGAGAGTCCCTTGTCGATCATCCGCGCAATCGGGTTGTCGGTGGCTTTGCAGAGGCTGCGGGCGGCCTGTACATTGCCCTGATGCACCTGATCACGGATCTGGTTCATGAAGTTCTGATCGAGGCGGCTGAATTTGGCAATGACAAAGAGGCGCTCGAAGAATATGTAAAGGGCCAGTATGCTTAGAATCGCAATGGGAATCAGGATGGGACCGCCTTTGCTGGCCATCTCCCAAAGCGACATACTTTGTTCGGTTACGGGAGCAGGGGCAGGTTGTGCAGCGAGTGAATTAGCGGCCTGCGCAGCAGTATCGGCCATCGTGGCAGCACCACTGGTGATCTGGAGAATCAACGACATACGTTTCGGAATAAACAGATTTAGTGAAGTGTAAAGGTAGAGCCCGGTCGTTGTTGCTTTTCTCTCTGTAGCTGCAATTGCTAACAGAATGGTGTTAGTACTGAAACGGGGACAAAAATCTATTATTGTGTAAATGATTGGGGCGCTTCTCCCGCCTTGCTTTTATCACTCTGGCCATTTGTTGTTGGCTGTGACCGAAAAAACAGAATGATAAGTGGTGTCCGCTCAGACTTCCTCTTTAAACCACGAAGAATACATGATGTAATTCTTCGCGATCCCTTCAATCAGCCTTGCTGTTTGTTCAGCATCGATCGTTTTTACCTTTTTTGCAGGTACTCCGGCATAAATGGAGTTGGGTTCAACAACGGTGTTTTCCAATACTACCGCTCCGGCAGCGATGATGGAATTGGAGTGTACGATGCAATGGTCCATTACGATTGCACCCATCCCAACCAATACATTGTCGTGCAATGTGCATCCGTGTACCAGCGCGTTGTGTCCGATGGAGACATTGTTGCCGATCACCGTTTTTGCTTTCTGGTAGGTGCAATGAATGACGGCGCCATCCTGTATGTTGACCTTGTTGCCGATGGTGATAGAATGGACATCTCCCCGCACAACGGCATTGAACCATACACTGCACTGGTCTCCCATGGTTACCTCACCAACGATGGTGGCGTTTTCAGCAAAGTAACAATCCTCTCCGAATACCGGATGTATTCCTCTTACAGGTTTTATCAGTGCCATGATCTGGTTGTTTTTTGCAAAAGTAAAGAGAAAGCGATTGCCGGGTCAGCGAATCAGTTTGAACGATCGGTAGCCATCCAGTGTAATCGCAAATTGTACACTTTCTTCTTCAAAATGATGATTGAAACATTCGAATTTTAGTCCGCATTTTTCCAGGACATGCACAGAGGCTACGTTGGCTATCGCCGACCGGCCGATGATCCTGTTCAGATGCAGGTCTTCAAAACCATAATCTACACTGCGCCGTGCAGTTTCTGTAGCGTATCCCATGCCCCAGT
>JBIIHN010000163.1:0-4860 GCA_044235745.1 Bacteroidia bacterium | reverse complement strand
CGGTGTTCTCTTGTTAGTTACGTGGCTTCCCTTTTTAGTGATCGGATATATGTAAGGTTAATGCAAACAATCTCAAATCACCTGAAAAGAATCTTAAAATTACGTTACCAAGAGCATTTACTTACACACTTAAAACCGGAAGGTATATAAATGAAAAACCCGCCGAATTGGCGGGTTTTCAGTTGCTTATGCGTTTTCTGTACTGTTGATTTCTGAATTGGGCTTCTTTCTTTCAGGTCGGGGAGGAGCATTTCCTAGTAAAACCTTACGTGACAAACGGTACTTACCGGTTTTCTTATCTATTTCTATAAGCTTTACCTGAACGGTTTCTCCTTCTTTAAACACACCATCCATAGAGGCCAGACGATCATTGGATATTTCTGAGATATGCAACAGACCATCTTTACCGGGCATGAATTCAACGAATGCGCCAAATGTGGTGATGGTTTTGACCTTGCCTTCATAAACCTCGCCAACTTCCGGTTCGGCCACGATTGCACGAATTCGGGCTAAGGCAGCATCAATACAGGCTTTGTCAGGCGAAGCGATTTCTACGTGACCTTCATTATTGATTTCTTCGATCGTAATGGTAGTTCCTGTAACTCTCTGGATCTCCTGAATGATTTTCCCGCCGGGTCCGATGATAGCACCGATGTAGTCTTTCGCCACACGCATCTTGACGATTCGTGGAGCATGCGGTTTGTAATCTTCAGCAGGAGCGGAGATGGTTTTATTCATCTCGTTCAGAATATGTAATCTTCCTGCACGAGCCTGCTCTAATGCCTGAAGCAGGATTTCATATGGGAGTCCATCTACCTTCAGGTCCATCTGGCAAGCGCAGATTCCTTTGTCGGTTCCGGTTACTTTAAAGTCCATATCACCAAGGTGATCTTCGTCGCCGAGAATATCACTTAGTACAGCGAAGTTGCCTTTGCCGTCAGTGATAAGTCCCATGGCAATACCTGAAATGGGAGCATTAATCTTTACTCCGGCATCCATTAGGGCCAGACTGCCGGCACATACGGTAGCCATGGAAGAAGAACCGTTTGATTCAAGAATATCAGAAACGATGCGCACGGTATATGGATTAGCATCTTCACCCGGCATAACCTGGCGTAAAGAGCGAAGTGCCAGGTTCCCATGACCAACTTCGCGACGGGAAGTACCACGGTTAGGTTTTACTTCTCCGGTACTGAATCCAGGGAAATTATAATGTAACATAAAGTTACTTGTCCCCTGATACATTGCCTGATCAACGATCTGCTCATCGAGTTTCGTACCCAGGGTTACCGTGGTGAGTGATTGCGTTTCACCACGACTAAAGATAGAAGATCCGTGAGCAGAAGGAAGATAGCCTACTTCTGACCAGATAGGACGTATATCAGTGAGACCACGACCATCCAGACGGATGCGCTCTTTAAGAATCATATCACGCATGGCATCATACTCAACATCATGATAGTATTTCTTGATCAGGCCTTCTTTTTCTGCACGCTCCTCTTCAGAGAAATTAGCAAGATATTCTTCAAGTACCTGTTTAAAGGCCGCCTTGCGTTCGTGCTTATTCGGATTGCATCGACGGGCTACTTCATAAACCTTCTGATAAGTAGCTTCAGTCACCTTTGCACGAAGTTCTTCATCATTGTTTTCGTGAGAGTAAGAGCGCTTTGTAGTGCCAACTTGCGCGGCGAGATCATTCTGAGCAGCACACTGAACTTTTATCGCCTCATGGGCGGTGCGGATTGCTTCGGCCATGTCTTTTTCCTGAACTTCTTTGCATTCGCCTTCTACCATCAGAATGTCCTTGGACGTTCCTGCAACGATCAGGTCGATATCAGCATGCTCTGCATCAGAAATACTTGGGTTAATCACGAAGCTTCCATTTATACGGCATACGCGCACTTCTGAAACCGGACCATTAAAAGGTATATCAGAGATAGTGACAGCTGCAGAAGCCGCAAGACCCGCTAAGCTATCCGGAGAAACATCCTTATCAGCTGAAATCAAGGTGACAGCAATTTGAATGTCGGCATGATAATCAGAAGGGAAAATAGGGCGCATTGCACGATCAATCAGTCGTGAAACAAGGATTTCTGCTTCGGTGGGTCGTGCCTCACGACGAAAGAAAGAACCGGGTATACGACCGGCAGAGGCGAATTTCTCCTGATAATCCACGGTAAGCGGCAGAAAATCGACGCCTGCTTTGGCATCTTCAGATGAAACAACAGTTGCAAGTAACATACAGTTACCTTGACGGACAACGACAGAACCGTGGGCTTGTTTCGCCAGACGGCCCGTTTCTATGACAATCTCTCTTCCGTCCGGGAGGAGAGTAGAAACAGTGATTGCTTTTGGTTGCATTTTTACAGCTTTTATTTATTTGAAATCTTTGCTCTAAGTTATAGCGGTACCGGTGAGAAAATGCAGGTGATCAAGAGGATTATCGCTATTCACAGGTAATATTAATCTGGTTATATCCAATAAAAAAAGGCAATACTCAGATTGCCTTTTTTTGAGATGCCTGCTCGGGCATTATTATTTACGAATTCCAAGTTCGCTGATAATAGCCCTGTAACGGGTAATGTCAGTTTTATGGAGATAATCCAGCAAACTGCGACGCTTACCTACCAGGGTAATCAGCGCACGCTGAGTAGAGAAATCCTTACGAGAACCTTTCAGGTGGCCTGTGAGGTGATTGATGCGCTCAGTGAACATAGCGATCTGAGCTTCAGCATTTCCGGTATTCTTTTCAGACTTTCCGTGTTTCTTGAAGATTTCTTTCTTCGATTCAGCAGTTAACAGCATGATTAAATTCTGCGGGTTATTTTACTTTTAAGGAGGGCAAAGATAGAAAACCTTTTTAGTATCAACAAGAAGAATTTGAATGTTTTTAACAGTTTAGAGATGAAAAGCCCATGTCTATTATTTGATTGATAATGTGAGCTTTATGTTGTTGAGGGAATTCAAGACCTCAGAGAGTCAAAATGAACTATTCGTTCTTTTAAGTGTAAATATGGACTATATATTTGTAAATGAGTGGATTGGAAGCGTATTTAAAAATAAACGTATACAAGTGTTTATTATACGGGTAAGCCGGATATTCCCCTATAGTTTTGCCCGGGTTACAAAATGAAATATGGAAAATAATTCGCTTAATGGCTGCCTGATGTTTATTCCTTCAGACGAACGTTTGAATTGTCATTATACAAAACTGAGTGAACAGCTTGACGATGGTGGGGTAGAAGAGGGATTTGAAGGGTTAAAAACGGTTGGTGAGGTCTTTACTAAATTGTTTAATGATGCCCGTTTAATCACGGTTGAGGAATATGTGGGTTTTCCGGTGTTCTTACCTTCTGATCAAATAACTGATGCTGATGTTGCAGGGAAGAATGATGAAATAATACGCTTTCTGGCGGCCCATAGAATAAGAGTAATTCATTCGCGGGACTACCCACCGCGGGAGATGTACACTTTCCTCACTCAAGACCTCATGGAGCAGGAGTTATATGATCTTCAGTTCTCTAACATCTATTGTAATTTTGTGTATGAATTAATCCGACCTGATCTGAAGTCAGACCTGGAGAACAGTGTAGAGGAGTTTTTTCTGATTTTATTTGGTAACGATTGGCGTTTTTTGAATGCATTGGTTTCGGATGATGCCGAAATTGATGGTTATCACCTTTCGAAAGACAAGAAACTCCTACAGCAAAAAATACAATCAGTTTTTGCAGGCTGGGTACCGGATGATATGGAATTAACGTATGATGAAAAGATGCTGAATTACTCAGCCGGTTCAATTCAGATATGCCTTGAACTTAAATTTCAGGACACTTCAGCCCGTAAAGTAATCGATAAATTACAGATGGAGATGGTAAAGGAGTGTGAGTTCTGGGTGGTTGCCAAGGTCAATGGGATTTTTGATAGACCTTTAGCTGAAATTAACGCTTGAAGAATTCCAGCAACTGCCCGAGTTTTGCCTTTAATTCGGTTCGTTTAACGATGAAGTCGAGGAACCCATGCTCCAATACGAACTCAGAGGTTTGAAAGCCTTTTGGGAGATCTTTTCCGATGGTTTCTTTAACAACACGAGGACCTGCAAACCCGATCAGTGCTCCAGGTTCGGCGATGTTGAGATCACCCAGCATAGCGAATGAAGCCGTTACACCACCGGTGGTGGGGTCGGTCAGAAATGAAATATAGGGAAGGCCGGCATCACTCAATCGCGTCAGCTTTGCCGATGTTTTGGCCATTTGCATAAGTGAAAAAGCAGCTTCCATCATTCGTGCTCCACCTGATTTGGAGATAATCATGAAAGGCGTTTTATGCTCGATACTATAATCAATGGCCCTCGCGATTTTTTCTCCCATAACACTGCCCATGGATCCACCAATGAACTTGAAATCCATACAGGCAATGGTAATCGGACACCCATTAAGTGTTCCCGTAGCAGTGCGAATAGCATCCTTAAGTCCGGTTTTGCGTTGGGTATCCACAAGACGCTCGTTGTATTTTTTCGTATCAACAAACTGTAGCGGATCACCGGATGTCATATTCTCATTAATCTCTGTGAATTTATGGTCATCAAAGAGGATGGCAAAATACTCCTCGGATCCGATGCGCTCATGATAATCACATTTCACACACACCCAGAAATTATCTTCGTGCTCCTGTGATGGTATGATTGATTTACATGAAGGGCATTTATACCAAAGCCCCTCCGGTGTTTCTTTCTTCTCGTGTGTGGCAGTGGTTATGCCTTCCTTGATTCGTTTAAACCAACTCATGGAGGTGTGATTTGTTGACAATCCTGACGGGTAGAATGATAAATGTAATATCCTTTTCCTGAATTATCAGGCAATT
>JBIIHN010000162.1:0-4863 GCA_044235745.1 Bacteroidia bacterium | reverse complement strand
TTCGTCCATTTTTGAGCCGGTGTCAATAAGCGCGGTAGCAAGAATCGTCAATGATCCTCCTTTTTCAATTTTACGCGCTGCTCCAAAGAAACGTTTGGGTTTCTGTAACGCGTTGGCTTCTACACCACCGGAGAGTACTTTTCCTGACGCCGGTGCTACCGTGTTATAAGCACGGGCCAGACGGGTGATCGAGTCGAGGAGAATACAGACATCGTGTCCGCATTCTACCAGTCGTTTTGCTTTTTCGAGTACGATATTTGCAATGCGGACATGTCGGTCGGCCGGCTCATCAAATGTTGATGAAACCACTTCTGCGCGTACACTACGGGCCATATCGGTTACTTCCTCAGGACGTTCGTCGATGAGCAGGATGATCAGATATACTTCCGGATGATTGGCGGCAATCGCGTTGGCGACTTCCTTCAATAAAACGGTTTTACCGGTTTTCGGTTGTGCCACGATGAGTCCGCGCTGTCCTTTACCGATAGGGGTAAACATATCCATTACACGAGTGGAGTAATTACCCATGCCATGGATGAGGTTGAATTTTTCATGCGCAAAGAGCGGCGTCAGAAAATCAAACGGTACACGGTCTCGGACTACTTCCGGTGCCAGTCCGTTGATAAGATCAATTTTGACCAGCGGGAAATACTTTTCGCCCTCACGGGGAGGCCTTACCGAACATTTTACTGTATCTCCGGGTTTAAGACCATATTGTTTGATCTGCACCGGTGATACGATAATATCGTCAGGTGAAGGGAGATAATTATAATCGGAAGAACGGAGGAAGCCGACACCTTCCGGCATTACTTCGAGTACGCCTTCGGCTACAATGGCATTGCCAAAGTCGAAGGCAGGTTCTGCATTACCCATCCGACGTTCGCGCACCGGCATCTCCCGTTGTGGTGTTGGGTAGGATGGTGTACGGAAGTTTTCCGTTGGTGTCGGACGTGGAGATTCGGCGATGATTTCCGGACGTGGCTCTTGAGCCTGAACTTCGCGTTGAAAATTTCTCGGAGCAGGTTTTTCCTGACCCAGAGAATGGGGCTGATACGCTACAGGAGCCGGTTGCCGCTCCATTTCTTCTTCTGATTTCTGTGGTATGATGCGCTGGCGCTTCGGACGATCGCCGCCTGCACTATTGGCTGAATCATCTGATGCAACAGGTGCCACAACTGGAGCAGACTTTGGTGCAACGGGCGCTGTATCTTCAGCAGCTTCAGCTTTGACCGGCTTTTCTTTTGTTTTTGTCGCTCGTGTTTTTTTAACCGGTTCAGCTTTCACCGGAACTTCGATGCCCAACGCCTCAAAATTGATCTCAGGATTCAGCGCCTGATGATCCAGAATTTTGTAAACGAGGTCTTGCTTCTTGAGATGATCAAAATTCTCAATGTTCATCTTGCGCGCAATATCTTTCAATTCCGGCAAGTGCTTTTCATTCAGTTGAATGATGTCAAACATGTAAAATAACTTTAGGGGTGGGTTTAGAACATAGAGTCCTGATTTTCAGGCTTGTTCGTAAGAGTTTCTGGAGGGGTTCCGGCTGGTTTCCGGTAGAACTGATAAACGGGTCAAAAATTGCAAATACATGCAATTACAGTGCAATAGTACAACTTAAACGCTTACAAGGCAATAAAAGTTCCTTCGTTCCTGCTTTTTTTATCAACAGGCGATTAATGATCTTTGCACAAACAGCATTTATGATTCAGCGTATACAGTCCATCTATCTCCTCGCCGTAGCAATCTCCGGTATCCTTATGTACTTTTTTCCTCTGGTGAGTCTTGTACCTTCTGCTGCAAGCGCTTCTCCGGTCATCTATCATCTGTCCGCTTTACAGGTCGAAATCCTGGATGGAGGACAAACGTCGGTGTATGTCCGTTATTGGCCATCCTTAATTCTGAATGCATTTATTGTTGCATTTTCGGTTTATACTATCCTTCAGTTCAGAAAACGTCCGTTTCAGTTGAAATGTGCCAATGTTCTTTTATTGCTGATTATCGCTGAACTGGCGTTGCTGGCATTTGATGTGGAGCGATTGAAGTCATCTGCTGCACCGGATCACATGACGGCCTATAATGTGTTTACCGCAATTCCAATCATTCAGGTAATACTGGCCCGTATGGCGGTGAGTGGTATTAAAAAGGACGAAGCATTGGTGCGGTCAGCCGATCGTCTCCGGTAATTTACCTCTTTTTCCGAGTTCGATGACTTCCGGTTCGATGATTTTTCCATCGCTGATCCTGAAGCGTATCATAGTTCTGATGGCATGAAATCCATGTATTCCCGCTGCTCCCGGATTCATATGTAAATGATGAAAGTAAGGGTCGCGCATTACTTTTAAAATATGACTGTGTCCACAGATGACAAGTCCCGGGTTGTACTGGCGAATCAATGCTTTTGCACGTGCATTGTAATGTCCGGGGTAACCTGCTATGTGAAGCATCAGCACCTTTAATCCTGCCACTTCAAATGAGAGATATTCCGGCCATACTGCCCGCACCACATGATCGTCGATGTTTCCGTAAACAGCCCTGAGTTTTCCTGCTCCGGCCAGTTGATCGTTGATAGCAATCGGTCCTATATCACCGGCATGCCAGATTTCATCTGCTTCAGCAACATGGTTCAGGATCGAAGCATCGAGATGCCCGTGCGTATCGCTCAGAAGTAAAATTTTCTTCATGCTTCAGATTTTCTCCAAAGCACGCCCTTTAATCCATCCGACATTTCCATTCGCAATTTTAATGCGTTGCCAGCCATCGTTTTCTTCCAGCACCTCTACCCGGGTACCTTCATGAAGCATAAAAAGATTCGTACTTTTTTCTTCCGGTGAACTTTTAATATATGCAGAAGGTTCGGTTATAATTGCGCCTTTTGAATCGTTCAATACTTCGTGAGCGGCATAGCTGATATAGAATATGAAAAAGCTAAGCAGCAGTAATCCGGTGGTAAGCAGGAAGTAGTTTCTTTTGGCGTTGACGGTGCGGGCAAAAAGGTAGAACAGTCCGGCTACAAGTGTTACCCAAATCAAGACGATGGAGATCGCGCCCCATACCGCAGGTGAAAAAAGATGCAGGAAGGATTGCCACCATCGCTGATAGAATAACAGAGGGATGGGTTCTATCTTATCAACTGTGTTTGCATATGCCAGACGAAGATTGTATTGAATATCTTCATCGTTGGGGTGAATTATTTTACTTCTTTCGTAATTCAGAATGGCGTTCGCCAGCTGTCCGGATTTATAGTATGCGTTTCCGAGATTGAAATATACTTCAGCCGATTCGTAGTTGGTTTTGATCAGTTCTTCGTAAGCTGCGATGGCTGTATCAAATTTCTTTTCACGATAGAGTTTATTGGCAGCTTCAAATTTCTGTGAGGCCGCTGCATCCGCAAGTACGGTGAGGCAATTCACGAGAGAGAGCAAAATGGCTAAACTGAATGTCAGGATGTTTTTCATGCTTTCACCTCCTCCTCTAAGGCTGTGATAACCTGTTCTGTTGATTTGTATAATTCGTCGGATTTAATTCCGGCGAAACTGCCGCCATAACGTGCAAGCTCACATTCATCGATGCACTTTAGTACAGCATCTGTCAACTCAGGCTTTACGGCGCGTTGCTTTAATGTATCTATGATATATTCCCTTGATAGTTGAGCATTTGGAATCGTAAACTTGTCACCTAAATATCCCCATACTGCTTTGTGGATTTCTTCAAATACCTTCGGTTCGTTTTGTCCGTTCATCAAATTACGGGCATTGGAGAGGCGTTTGCGTGCGACACCCGTTGCATTTTTCATTCTCAACAACGCCTGATTGCCGGCTTGTTTGTTTTTGTAACGTGTCCAACCTGATACTCCTCCGAAAATGAGAAAGGGCAACAGTGCCAGCGAGAAATAAAGGGGCGTACCGAAACGGAAGCCGCTGACCGGTGAAAAATCCGGCGTATTGGTTTTGATGTACCGGATATCACTTCCCATCATCCTGAATTCGCTCTTTTCGCCGGGAGAAGTGGCAATTACTGCTGATGAACTGCCGTTTCCTTTTCCTACTTTGATCCGAAACGGACCGGCACTGGAAGAGATGTATTTCTTTTTTCCCAGATCATAATAACTGAATCCAATAGCCGGAATTTCATAGTCGCCTTCATGACGGGGAATGATCAGGTATTCGATCGTTTTGGATCCGTTTACGCCCGCCTCTGTAGCTTTGAAATTGTCGTTTGTTTTCGGATCATACACTTCAAAATCGGGAGGCATTTCCGGTGTGGCAATATCGGCCAGTTTCAGATTCCCGTTTCCACTAATTTTAATTTTCAGGGTGACGGGTTCATTCGCCTTGGTTTCTTTCCGGTCGGTTTGCGCATCAAATTTCATCACGCCTACTGCTCCGGAGAAATCGGCTGGTGCGCCCGCCGGTAAATCCTTAACCTGGAGTTTTACTGTCTGGCTTTTAAAACTGTATTTTACATCTTTCACACCACCCATTCCAAAGAACGGATCATTGAAAATACTGAACGGGTCATTGCTTCGCTGGCTTTGTACCTTCACCCGGGCAAGGCATTCCAGTTCCATCGGATCAATCGTGAGTGTGCCGGATTGTTGGGGGAAGAGAACCAGCTTTTTTATTTCCCATACGGTAAACCGCTGTCCATCCACAATTTCCGTACTTCTTTCTAGATTTTGCGGAAGTTGAATTTCCTGACTCCAGAATCCATCCAGTGATGGCATCTTCGGTATGGCAAAGTCCATGACATTCACGTTCGCATAGAGCTTATAAGTCAGCACCACACTTTCCCCTTTCATTACGGATGATTTGTTAAGGACAGCTCTTGCAAAAATGTTTTTTTCGCTTAATCCGCCTTGGTCCT
>JBIIHN010000161.1:0-4864 GCA_044235745.1 Bacteroidia bacterium | reverse complement strand
GCAGCGGGACAACCTATTAACATATTTTTAAAAGCCAACAGGTTTTACTCGTCAAGATATTCATTGAAACCGAATAAAAAACTCATGCGTTTGGAGTATATTTGCCATGCATTAATACTCCTATGTCAAGAAAAATTGTTGCCGGCAACTGGAAGATGAACCTGCACAAGGAAGAAGCTCACGCCTTGATTTCAGAAATCACCGGAATGTTAAATGATGAAGTAAACTCGGAAAAAAGAGTAATTCTCTTCCCTCCTTTTCTGTACATTGGCGCTGCAGTACAATTATGTCATGGTGACCACAGGATTTCAATCGGTGGTCAAAACTGCTCTGATAAATCAAACGGCGCATATACCGGAGAAATCAGTGCAGGGATGTTGAAGTCCATTGGATGCAAATATGTACTTATTGGACACTCAGAAAGAAGATCATACTTTCAGGAAACCGACCTGCTACTCGCTGAAAAGACAAATGTCGCTTTGAAAAATTTACTTCATCCTGTTTACTGCATTGGAGAAACATTGGATCAGCGAAATTCGGGTGATCATTTTGATGTGATCAGAAAACAAATAACAAAAGGACTATTCCACCTTAATTCAATTGAATTTCAGAAATGTCTGATCGCCTACGAACCTGTATGGGCAATCGGCACAGGACTTACCGCCACCAGTGCACAGGCACAGGAAATGCATGCCTATATCAGAGATCTGATTAGGAATAAATATGGAAATGAGATTGCAGAAAATTCAACTATTCTGTACGGAGGAAGTTGCAACGATCAGAATGCAGAAGAACTTTTTCAGCAGCCGGATGTAGATGGAGGACTAATTGGCGGAGCTTCTTTAAAATCGAGAAGTTTCATCAATATCATTAAAGCCCTGCCCTGATCAGGCGTTTTGCTTTGATGTTGTAAAGTAGAAATACAAACGTGAAAGTTCTCGTTTCAATCGTTTTGAAATCATTTGAGCAAAACTGCCAGCATTATCCAGTGTACGTGCAGTTGTCCATATACGGGAGTGCGTAGTTTTCACCATTTTAATATGGCCAAATCGCTTCATGGCCAATACCATGTGACCTTCCTCTCCCCTGCGAACATCTGTTCTCCAACCAATTTGACGGCCCATACGTGTAAAGAACGCAAGGCTCGCTCCTCCCGCAACACGCTCCGGACGTTTTATTGACCGTATCCAAATGGCAACATCTTTAAACACTTCGTATATAGCCAAACTCAATCGTGACTTTCTTCCATCGGGTAAAAATGAAACTCGACCGTAAGTACAGATCGCCTCGCCCTTCTCAAGAGGTGAAATCATTTCATCCACCCATGTAGGGGGATAGATACTATCTGCATCCGCACACAAATGATACTTGCCCTTTGCAATCCGGAGGCCTGCATCGCGAGCAAACCCTACACCCTGCAAGGGTTGAAAAACCGATTTAACTCCACTTCGATCCAATATCTCCTGTGTTCGGTCCGTCGAATTATTATTTGAAACAATAACTTCCAATGGATATTTGGATTTAATTTCTGACAATGAACTCAAAGACTTCAGAATATTTTGTTCCTCATTGTAGGCAATAACTATTATGCTGACAACGGGATGATCGGAATTTAATTTCTTGAAATTACTTCTAAGTCGTTCAAAAGTAGATTCCGGTATTTGATCAACACTTTCATAGGGAACGGAGTGCCGTTTAACCCAGGCTGGTATAAACATCTGCATCATTTCAATTATCTCTTTTTAGGTAATTTAATGTGCTTTTACGACTAAGATTAGACGAAGTTTCAAAAATGTTACAATCCATTCCGCTTCTCTGAAGTATATTTGCATATGCCCCGATATTTTCTTCATCTTGCTTATAAAGGAACCGGATACCACGGATGGCAGATCCAGCCAAATGCGATAACGGTTCAGGAAACCCTTAACAATGCTTTATCCACGCTGTTACGTACGCCCATTGAAACTACAGGTTGCGGAAGGACAGATACCGGTGTCCATGCCACCTCATTTGTGGCACATTTTGATTGTAACAATGAAATCCCGGACTTGTCAAAATTGGTCTTTCAAACCAACGCCATTCTGCCAACCACTATCCGACTCTATCAACTGAAAAAGGTTCATCCTGATGCACACAGTCGGTTTGATGCAAACCGAAGGGCTTATAGCTACTATATATTTCAATCTCCGGATCCTTTCTTTCAGGATTATTCCTGGTTCTACCCCAGAACACTTGACCTCGATAGCATGAACCAGGCCGCACAATACTGTTTAGGCACAAGAGATTTCTCCTGCTTTGGAAAATCCGGAGGACAACAAATTACCAACAACTGTACAATTTCGGATTGCACCTGGCAACCCATCTCAAAAGGCATTCATTTCAATGTACAGGCCAATCGCTTTCTGAGAGGAATGGTTCGGGCCATGGTTGGTACTTTCATCGATATTGGCCTGGGTAAAATGTCTCTTGGTAGTTTCAGTGAGGTGCTTGAATCCGGCAACAGAAGTGATGCAGGGCAGAGTGTGCCACCACAAGGTTTGTTTCTGGAAGAGGTGTCGTATGATTATTTCCCAATTGAACGAATTTATTTCCTTAATAAATGAGCATAACCGGGAATGCATTTGACAGCGCTTTACTGAGGAGAATCTTCCGATTCACGCAACCCTACCGTAAATTATTCTGGACCGGACTATTCCTGACTTTATTATTAGCCGTTTTAAGCCCTGTACGACCAATGTTGACCCAGTATATTCTGGATCATTTTCTGGCACAAAATAATACACGAGGCTTATTACTGGCCACAATCGGAATGGTCGGGATATTATTAATGCAATCCCTTGTCCAGTATTTTCATACCTGGTCAACGAATGAACTTGGACAGAAGGTGATTCGGGATTTACGAAATACACTTTTTGAACGGATGCTTAGTTTCAGACTTCGTTTCTTTGACAGAACACCAATAGGAACCACAGTCACCCGAAGTGTATCGGACATGGAAACAATCGCGGATATTTTTTCAGAAGGCCTCATCGTTATAATTGGTGATCTCTTGCAACTTATTGTCATTATTACCGTGATGTTTGTCCTTGACTGGAGACTTGCACTCATTAGTCTTAGCACAATACCACTCTTGATTATTGCCACCAATATCTTTAAAAATAAAATAAAGGAAACTTTTGGTGATGTCAGGAATCAGGTATCCGCACTGAACACTTTTACGCAGGAGCATCTGACGGGCATGAAAATCGTTCAACTGTTCGGAAGAGAAAAGAAAGAATATAACCGCTTCGAAGCCATCAATGCCCGCCATCGCGATGCAAACATCAAGTCAGTCTGGTATTATTCTATTTTTTTTCCTGTCGTTGAAATTCTATCTGCGATTTCAATCGGCTTAATTGTGTGGTGGGGAGCAGGTGGAGTCATTCGAGATGATGTCACCTTTGGAAACCTTGTTGCCTTTATCATGTACATTAATATGCTTTTCAGACCTATCAGGGAACTTGCCGATAAATTCAACACACTGCAGATGGGCATGGTGAGTTCGGAACGGATTTTTAAGATTATGGATGAAGACGAGGTAACCTCGGACGATGGAAATCTGGCGCCATCAAGCTTGAAAGGGGATATTGAATTCAAAGATGTATGGTTTACTTATGATAAAGAGGAGTCAGAAAAAGAAACTACGAACTGGATTCTGAAAGGAATCAGCTTTAAAGTGAAAGCGGGAGAAACTATTGCATTTGTTGGCGCAACCGGGGCCGGCAAGTCAACAATCATCGGATTACTAAATCGATTCTATGAAACCAACAGAGGAGAAATATTGATAGACGGCGTAAATATCCGATCCTATCGATTAACCTGGCTCCGGCAACACATTGGAATCGTTTTGCAAGATGTTTTCCTCTTTTCAGACAGTATCCGGAATAATCTGACATTACAAAACAGCGCTATCTCCGATACGGAATTAATGGCAGGAGCTGAAGTACTGGGGGCCTCCGCCTTGATTAAAAATTTACCCGGCGGTCTGGATTTTAATGTTCAGGAAAGAGGCAATGCCTTATCAACCGGACAACGTCAGCTCATTTCCTTCATCCGGGCCTACTGCTACAATCCATCTGTTTTGGTACTCGATGAAGCGACCTCCAGTGTGGATTCTGAAACGGAGGAGCTTATCACTGCTGCCACCAGAAAACTCACACAAAAATCCACTTCCATCGTTATCGCTCACCGACTGGCTACGATACAGAATGCAGACCGTATCATCGTACTGGAAAAAGGTCAGATTATAGAAACCGGTAACCATACAGAATTAATACAGCAAGACGGACATTACCGCCATTTATTCGAAATACAGTTCAATGGTACAGGAACTGAAAAAATAAATATAACTAACTAGTAAGCAACTATTTACCCCAAACCAATTCCGGATTTTCGTATATTTGCAGAAATGAATTCAAAAGGACGCGTTTTAGTAGCTATGAGTGGTGGAATCGACAGTTCGGTTGCTGCCATTATGCTTCATGAGCAAGGTTACGAAGTGGTAGGCATCACCATGAAAACGTGGGATTATGCCAGTTCCGGTGCAAACGGCAAGGAAACAGGGTGCTGCAGCCTGGATTCAATTAATGATGCCCGAAGCATAGCTGTTCAATATGGTTTTCCTCATTACATTTTAGATATCCGGGGTGAATTTGGCGAGGCAGTGATCAATAATTTTGTTGATGAATACATGGCAGGGCGAACGCCGAATCCATGTGTAATGTGCAACACACATATCAAATGGGAGGCCTTGCTTCGCAGGGCAGATATGTTAAAATGTGAATTCATCGCTACCGGGCATTATGCAAAAGTCAGAGAGGAAAAT
>JBIIHN010000160.1:0-4866 GCA_044235745.1 Bacteroidia bacterium | reverse complement strand
TCTCCTGTTAACTCTGTCCAGATACAAACATCATACGATCCCGATGGTACAGTAAATGTCGGCAGGTTGAAAGTAGCTACCTGACCTGCAGCCAGTGTACTCGAATAAATTACAGGCGTTTGAACTACACCGCCAATTGAATAACCAATGTTGAATCCGGTCTGATTCAGCTGACCAAAGTTTTCAAGTGAAACAGTGATGGTGCTGCTGGAACCTGATGGCTGACCGCTTCCTACCGGAGGAGCTGTAATAGCTGTTACACCGATATTATCATTGCAAGGGATAGTGATGCAAAAATCATCAATATGAACACCTTCCTGTTGTACAGATCCATCAGAAGTAAAGACATATCGGAACAGTACTCCGGCAGTTCCCATAAGTCCTGAAACAGTTGCTAATTTATATTTTGAAAGCTCCCAACCTGTAGATGTGCCATCCCAGGCGGGTTGTCCTGAAGAATTAATTGAAGCGACATTATACCAGTTTGTGCCATTGGGGTCATTGAATACACCCAATTGATTCCACGTTAAACCGTTATCCAGTGAATAATCAATACGGTGACCGTCCCAGTTATCTTCAACATCATAGTTGTGATAAAACTCAAGGTTTGCAACAGTTACACTGGAGAAGCTGAGTGGGGTTGATACAATGTAAGATTCTGTATTGGAAGTATACCCCGGGTTTCCGGCAACGCTTCCACATCCCCAAACATTAGTGGGTGAGTTTGGACTATTTAAAAGACCACCGGATGGTGCTCCAATTTGCCATCCAGTACCAACACTGGCCGGATCTGCGGTGAAAGTCGGAGAGGCAACACCATCAAAATTATCGCAGAATGGAGGACTCGGTAAATCAGTAATCACGAAGCATATTTCTCCTAAGGCAGGATAGCGTGAAGTGTTATTACATCCGGATGCATCCGTTGCTTCTACCCACCAGCAAATGGTGTCACCAACAGCTCCCGCAGTCAATTGACCTGCAAACATAGAGTCTACCAATTGAAAAAGACCACCCAGTTGCTGAGTTGGTCCGCCATTAATAGTGTAGTAAAGATCAGCAAATGAAATATTGCTTTGATCGAAGATACTTACGTAAATGTCGTATGGAGGAAGCGAAAATACAGTGCCCTGGAACAATGGGAATCCGGGATAAGGAGCTGAAATGCTTGGGTCCACCAGTTCGCAAGGTGCGGCTGTTACACAGATATCATCCAGTAACCAACCGTAACGTCCGCCCATACCGCCGAAAACGTCAGTAACCTTGAAGCGAAGTTGTACCGACGCCTGATTAGCCAGTGAAAGTGATACATCAAAAGTTTCTTTCTTCCACCAGGTATTCAACGGCGCAGTGTTCTGACCAGCCAGCCAGTCAACCGGATGGCTACCTTCAGAGAAGGCATTGTTGTTTAGGAAGAAAGCGCCTGTTCCCTGATAGAAACAGTTACCGGGACCGGCAGGAATTTTAGTCGGATCATCATTGAAGGCAGTCCAGGTTATTCCTCCGTCGAGAGAAAACTCAATCTCTGCCCGGTCAGATGGCTCGATCTTACAGATCTGCCAAAACTCCAGCACTACAAAGTTCTGCCCCAGTGTACTGAACACCGGAGAGGTCAGTGTAGACGTGCCTAAGGCAGCGTACTCACCTTTGATACAATTCGCCGGAGATACCTGGTAGTTCGCGTCGAGATTAAATCCGGGTGTTCCGGTAGACGTCGTGCTAATGGTGCCACCATCGAAATTTTCACACCATACTTGCGTTGCCTGCGATTGAGCTGCAACCCACGAGATAAGTGCGAAAAACGTAAGTAGTAATCTTTTCATAGGGTATTGGTTTTTATTACGCGTGATTGTTTATTGGCGTTGGTATAGTCTTCAAAAATAGAGAAAAACCGCCAAAGTATCCTTGGCGGAATTGTAATTTTTTTTGAATTATTAACAAGAAACAGGGGATTTGTGAAAAGGGGAGAGGTCCTTTTCATTAAAAATCAGTTCACGACCGGATACTATTGCATTACTTAGTCATCTATCCAGGACTTATAATAGTCGTCGCTCATGATTTTCAGCGCATCTTCCGTTAACCAAAGGGGCTTGAACGTGTCAATCATGACAGCAAGTTCTTTCGTCTCTTTTTTTCCGATGCTCTTCTCTACTGTTCCCGGGTGAGGGCCATGTGGAATACCGGCAGGATGTAATGTGATCATCCCTCTGGTAACATGTTTTCTGCTCATGAAATCGCCATCCACATAGTAAAGGACTTCATCCGAGTCAACATTGCTGTGATTGTATGGGGCCGGGATTGCGTTGGGGTGGTAATCATAAAGGCGGGGCACAAATGAACAGATCACGTAATTATCAGCTTCGAATGTTTGATGGACGGGAGGTGGTTGATGTACCCTTCCGGTTATCGGCTCAAAATCATGGATGCTTAACGCCCAGGGATAGTGGTTTCCATCCCAGCCAATCGCGTCAAAGGGATGCGTGGCATAAATGTATGGGTAAACGATGCCCTGCTTTTTGATAAGCACTCTGAATTCTCCCGTTTCATCGTGGGTTTCAAGGTTTTCCGGTTTGCGAATATCCCTTTCGCAAAAGGGAGAATGTTCTTCAAGTTGCCCGTACGCATTGCGGTACCTGCGCGGTGTTTCAATCGGAGAAAAGGATTCTACAATCAATAAGCGGTTATTGGAGTCGTTAAAATGCAATTGAAAAATAGTACCTCGTGGAATGACCAGATAATCGCCATACCCGAAATCAATGTTTCCATAAATGGTCTTTAATGTTCCGCTACCCTCGTGCACAAAAATCAATTCATCGGCATCCGCGTTTTTTAAAAAATAATCGGTGATTGATTTTTTTGGGGCGGCCAGGGCTATATGCAGATCGTTATTTACCAGAACGGCCTTTTTGCTATCGATATAGTCATCTTCAGGTTTTACATGAAAACCCTCAAAACTCTGATGTCGCAGGAAGCGCTGAAAGGCGACCTTCGGTTCGCGCGAAAATGGTTCTCCTACCGATTTTACCAAAGTGGGTGCATGGCAATGGTAAATCAGAGAATATACGTTTGAGAATCCATGCGTGGAGACCAATTCCTCTGAATACAGCGTTCCATCCGGTTTCCTGAATTGAACATGTCGCTTTTGGGGGAATGATCCAAGTGAATGATATTGAGGCATCTGAGTGGTTTTTATGGTCAGCCGAACTTAAATTTCAAGCCGGACGATGGAATCATGGTTCGCAAATTTAACCATTGGTTACTTTTGTCCCTACAAATTCTTAATCAAGATGAAGCTAATTTCATATCGCGCTGATAACAGAAACATGCTGGGTGTTTTTATCAACGACCGTATTTATAACCTGTCTGAAGCCGGCAGAATTGTTGGGATATCCGTTGCTTCGTCCATGCGCGACCTGCTCAACGGCGAAGAGGCCGAAATGGACAAAGCTCGTGAAATTGAGTTGCGTATCAAGGAAGGAAAGTCGGGTCTGTCCGGCTATACATGGTCTGAATTGCACGTGATCGCTCCTGTTCCTGAACCCACTTCCTGCAGAGACGGGTATGCGTTCCGTCAACATGTGGAGGCAGCGCGCCGAAACCGAAAGGTGGAAATGATCCCGGAGTTTGATGAATACCCGATTTTCTATTTTACCAATCACAATGCAGTACAGGGGCCCGGTGAAATCTGGTGTATGCCGGATCATTTCCAACAGCTTGATTTTGAACTGGAAGCAGCTGTGGTTATTGGAAGGAAAGGCCGAAATATTCGCGCAGTTGAGGCGGATAAATATATTGCCGGGTATATGATTATGAATGATATGAGTGCCCGGACCTTGCAAATGGAGGAGATGAAGCTGAACCTCGGTCCGGCGAAAGGCAAGGATTTTAGTACCGTTATCGGTCCTTATCTCGTGACCCCGGACGAGTTATCGCATAAACTTGTACCTGCAAAATCAAATCATATCGGAAATCGGTATGATTTGGAAATGAAATGCTTTGTAAATGGAATACAAGTGAGTCAGGGAAATGTTGCACAGATGGATTGGACCTTTGCCGAGATCATTGAGCGCTGTGCGTATGGTGTCGATATACTTCCGGGTGATGTTATCGGTTCAGGAACTGTGGGAACCGGCTGCTTTCTCGAGTTGAATGGTACCGGAAAATTAAACGACCCTGATTACAAAGTGCAATGGCTGAAAGAGGGTGATGTGGTTGAAATGACCATCGATGGATTGGGATGTCTTACCAATACTATTCGAAAAGTTGAAACAGATTTTTCGTTGCTGAATTTAAAAAAGCATTTGCCCGCTTAAGCAGATATAAAAAGCAAAAAGCCCCTGCTTCTCGAGGGGCTTTTTTTTTGTTTGGTATTTAGCAGAGCACTTCTCGTCTCCGGATTTGTCAGCCGGGACAGCCTTACGGGGCTGTCCCTTCCACTGACAATCAACCTAAAAACACCAAAACCAATCGTTTTGCCTTACGGGGCAAATTGCTATTGGAGCTTAAACTCCGGGTTTGTTATTCGTTCAGACTTGTCAGTCGCGGGTAGCCTTACGGGGCTACCCGTTTCTGACATCAACCTAAAACCAAACAAAACCCTATTTCTTTTTTCTCTTCAGAACGATACACCGGTGATCTGGTGTTGATATGAAAGTTAAACGCTGCTCTTTGCCTAAGGTTCGGAATTTTTCATGTTTTCTTACATAAAATCTTACATCTCTTCTATACTATTGAAGTTCAGTTTTCTGGAACGGATGTCGGTTCAGTTGTCAGTCTTTCCAGGTTGATAAAAAACATTCATAGGTCAGCCTTGTTGTTATGCGTAACTTTGCATCATCAATTCGCTTGTGAGTATGTTTAAATTGCATT
>JBIIHN010000419.1:0-4885 GCA_044235745.1 Bacteroidia bacterium | reverse complement strand
TGTCCTGCACTCGACTCCATCAAATTTCGCTACGTGTGGGGATCGGAGGAGTATTCAGATTACGTAGGATCAACATGTAATGATTACTTTGGTTTCTTCATCAACGGACGAGGTATTACAGGGAAAAAGAACATTGCCGTTATACCGAACACTGTTCCACCAGTACCTATTTCAATCAATACGGTGAATAATGGGACTGCCGGAGGAGGATTGACTCCCACTGGCCCTTGTACCAACTGTGCTTATTTCCGCGATAATCATGGTAGTGCCACCACACAATACGATGGGTTAACTACTGTGTTAACAGCAGGACATAAGGTTTGCCCCTGCGAAGTATATCATATGAAACTTGCTGTTCAGGATTTCTGTGACGGCAATTTTGACTCCGGCGTATTTCTGGAAGCCGGCTCTTTCTCTGCATCCGGATTCAATCAGATCCCAATTTTTGCCGGAACTAACCCAACCCCTCTGACGCTTGGTGATACCGTGTTCATCTGTCCCGGCGATTCTGTGCTGCTCAACCTTGGACTCATGCAAGTTTGCAGCGCCGACTGGAATACCGGTGATACAACCGTCTCCATTTATGCTTCTACACCAGGATATTATTTCGCCCAGTTTACAAGCCTTACTCCTTTCTGTTACGCTTCAACACCTGCTGTGTACGTAGGTTATAACACTGCCGCTTATACTGCTACACCGAATGGCCCCACTTCTTTTTGTCCTGGCGACAGCGTTGTCCTGACTGCTACTTCCGGAACAGGTTATCTCTGGTCAAACGGTGCAACTACACAAAGTATCACGGTGTTTAATCCGGGTAACTACTACTGCATCGTCAACTACGGTGGTGCCTGTTCTGACACCACCAACCAGGTAGCAGTTTCATATCTGAGCGGTTCCACATTGACCATTACTCCGAGTGGCAGCACCGATCTTTGCCCCGGCCAAAGTGTAACGCTTACGTCCTCTACTCCTTCTGTTTCCTGGTCAACGGGAGCGACTACGCAAAGCATTACCGTGAATACCGCCGGTACCTATTCCGCAACACCAACGGCAGCCGGCTTCTGTCCGAATGCCTCCAGTATCACGGTGACACAGGCAGTGAACCCGGTTGCCAATGTGACCGGAGTAACCAGCATTTGCCAGGGAAATACCACTTTACTGAATGCACCTTCGGGATTAAGCGGATATCAATGGTCGAACGGACAAACAACTGCTTCTATCAATGTGGGTACTGCAGGGAATTATACGGTCACCGTAACCAACGCGGCCGGCTGTACTGCCAGTGCTTCTGCCACACTCACGGTAAATGCTACACCGGTAGTTGCCATCAGCGGAGATGTTGATTTTTGTCTTGGCGCATCTTCGAATCTCTCCGCCACTGCAGGTTATACAAACTATCAATGGTCGACCGGTGTCAACACTTCTACCGCCAATGTTTCTCTGCCGGGAACATACACGGTTACGGTTACTGATGCCAACGGTTGTACAAACACCGCATCACAAACGATCACAGTATTTAATAATCCATTACCGGCCATCACCGGTGTAACCGCCATTTGTCAGGGTGCGAATGCAAATCTGCAGGCAGCACCTGCCGGCATGAATTATCTATGGTCGAACGGCAGCACAGCATCTACTATCCAACCATCAGCTGCCGGAATTTATACCGTTACCGTCACTGACGCGAACGGCTGTTCCGGAACAGCATCTCAAAACGTTACCGTCAACTCCAATCCAACCCCGGCTATTACCGGACCGGCCAGTGTATGTACCGGTAACAGCGGAACCTTAGATGCAGGTGCCGGTTATTCCTCCTATCTATGGTCGAATGGTGCGACTACATCCAGTATTTCTGTTAATTCAACGGGGAACTATAGTGTGACTGTGACCGATGCCACCGGATGTCAGGGAAATACCACCACCCTCTTTACTGTATTACCCTTTACGCAACCGGTGATCAGCGGACCGACAGGATTCTGCACCGGTAACAATGCCACCTTAACGTTAAACACCAGCTACGGATCCTATCAGTGGTCGGATGGAACCAACAATGCCACAACGACTATTACCACCGGCGGGAATTATACCGTAACGGTGACCGCAGCGAATGGATGTACGGGTACCACCAATTACAATATCACGCAGTGGGCCAATCCGATCCCGGTTATCACCGGTACTACGGCTGTTTGTAATGGAAATGCCGCTAATATTCAAGCCTCACCTGCAGGACTCAACTATCAATGGTCGACCGGCGCAACCACACCGGGTATTCAACCATCCATTGCCGGAACATACGCAGTTACCGTTACTGATCCGAACGGATGTACAGGAACTACTTCTCAGCAAATCACCATCAACCAGAATCCAACACCTGCTATTACAGGTAACTTCACCGTATGTGACGGAACAGCAGGTTTGCTGGACGCCGGCAACGCAACGGGATTCACTTATAGCTGGTCGAATGGCGCCATCACATCAGCGATCCAGCCGACGAGTGCCGGGGTCTACACCGTAATCGTTACAGACAATAATGGATGTACAGGCACCGCCAGCCAAACGCTCACGGTGAACAACAATCCTTCACCGGCTATTTCAGGTAACACCTCTTTCTGCGCCGGATCATCGGTTGTGCTGACGGTAAATGGAACATATGCAGCTTATCAATGGAATAACGGAAGCACACAACAACAAGCTACCATCAACAACGGAGGAAACTTTAGCGTACAGGTAACCGACAACAATGGCTGCACCGGTACCGCCCAATATGCAGTAACCATGCATCCGCTGCCACAGGTAAGTTTACCGGCCACGGTGGACTTATGCACAGGCAACTCGACCACTTTGAATCCGGGCACTTTTGTCTCTTATTCATGGTCTGATGGAACAACAGGAAACACACTGAACGTAACAGGAACCGGCAGTTACGCCGTTACCGTAACAGATGTGAACGGATGTACGGGCACGGCCGGCAGCACGGTTACGATACACAGTAACCCTGACCCTGTCATCTCAGGCGACACTTCCATCTGTGACGGAGAGAACACCATTTTATCGGTCATCGGAAATTATAGCGGATATGTATGGACGAGTGGAAGTACATCCGCCCTGTTACCGGTTACAACCGGAGGCTCCTATGGTGTTGTTGTAACGAATCAATATGGATGTACCGGACAAGCAAGTTTCACGGTCACTCAGTATCCACGTCCACAGGTACAAATCACCGGTAACCTGGAGATCTGCGAAGGAGAAAACACCACACTCGCAGCGGTATCAGATCCTGCAGTATACACCTGGTCAACCGGTTCCTCCACATCATCCATTTCCACTACAGCCGGCGGCACTTACACGGTGATCGCCACTAACGTATATGGATGCACGAAAAATGCGACAGCAGTAGTTACCGCGCATGAAAAACCGGATGTCAGCTACAATCCGGTCAACATGATCACCTGTGAAGAGTTGAAATTCAAGTTCAACAACACTTCCACCCATGATCCGGGCTCGAAGTTCTTCTGGCGCTTTGGCGACGGAGGATTCTCCGCAGAACGATCTCCCGTGCATGTTTATCCGGCGCCGGGCGACTACAATACTTCACTTCGCATTACCACACCATACGGATGTACAGACAGCACATCAGAGATTATTTCTATTCAATTACCGGCACTACCCAAAGCCGACTATGCACAATCAGCCCGGGTTGTCAGTGTATTTAACTCAGAAATCAGCTTCCAGAATAAATCCAACAATGCTGTTCGTTACAAGTGGAGTTTCGGCGACGGAAGTTCATCTGAAGAAGAAAACCCCACCCATATTTTCGATCAGGTAGGCACTTTGAAAATAAAACTGCATGCCTTCAACGAAGTAGAATGCCGTGATGAATTTGAAACTACGCTGGAGGTGGTGCCTTTCTTTGTACCCAATGCGTTCACACCGAACAACGACGGCAAAAACGATGTCTTCTTTGATGGCGTTCCCTACATGAACATCACCTCCTACGACATGAAAATTTTTAACCGATGGGGACAACTCGTCTATCAGACAGACTCCTTTCTGCGTCCATGGGATGGATCAGATGCAGGAGGGAATCCTTCACCGGAAGGCCTCTACACCTACATGATTAAAATTGTAAGTATCAAAGGGAAGTATTATGAATATCCCGGTACCTTCAGCCTAATCAGATAATAAAAACTACCACAAAAAAAATCCCTTCCGGAAAGATCACCGGAAGGGATTTTTTATTCATAGCAGACACGTAAATCTCATCTAATGTACTACTTAGGGCGGGAATAGTGGGAACGAATAAACTAACGGTTATCTGTTCCTTTCCTGAGCTGAGTAATATTAATACTCACGCATTCAACGGTGAATCTCTGAATCTACACAAGTATTGAATAATTTAGCAACGTTCGCCTCTACCATTGCATCACATGAACCACTTCGTATATCAGTTACTCCGAAAGCGCATAGAAAGCAAGAAGCGTGAATCACCAACCCGGTATGAGTTAGCCAAATCAATACGCAAACTCAAAATTGAAGCATTAACGCTTTTGAAGGATTCAATCCTCATCCTGATCGGAATTTTTTCTGCAGCCTTTGGCCTGAAGAGTTTTTTACTACCCAATCTGTTTATTGACGGAGGTGCCACCGGCATCGCTTTGCTGATTACCGAAGTACTGAAAACAAATTTCGCGCTTACAATTGCGCTGGTAAATGCACCATTCATTATAATGGGTTATAAGGTCATCGGCAAACAATTCGCATTAAAAACAACGATCGCTATTCTTGTTCTTGCATTGGTAGTTACTACGGTACATTTTCCCGATATCACGCATGAGAAAATACTCGTAGCCATCTTCGGCGGTTTCTTCCTGGGAGCAGGAATTGG
>JBIIHN010000159.1:0-4890 GCA_044235745.1 Bacteroidia bacterium | reverse complement strand
GTGGAATGAGTGCAGCCAGAACACTGTCTGTAACAGGTACACCAGGTCAGTCAGCTCCGATCAACTTTACTACACTGAATCCATGTATCAATACCAGCAGTGATTTCAGCGTACCAACGGTAACCGGTGCGGATACCTATACATGGACATTGGGTGCAGGTGGTGTGATAAGTTCAGGACAAGGATCAAAGAATATCACCGTTCAATGGTTAGGTACACCGTTATCAAATCTCTCTCTCCAGGTTATTACTTCCAATGCCTGTGGTAATAGTCCGGTGAGAAGCCGCAGTGGTATTAACCTCAGCAATTGTGTGCGTACAATCGATGATAATTCACTCTTTAATCTCACTATGTTCCCGAATCCGGCCAACGATCAGATTACGGTTCAGTTTTATGCAACAGAGGCAGGTGAGTATCGTCTCAGAATTTCTGATGCTGTCGGACGTATGATGTTCTTTAAAGAGGGAGTGTCTGTTCAGGGACAGAATACGGATCTTGTAAACATTGACCATCTCGCTGCAGGTATATACCATCTGGAGTTAGAGGTCATGGGTAAACGTCAGCAGTTGATGTTGATGGTGAAATAAGAAGATAGTTACACAATAAGCCCCGTTGGATTTACCATCGGGGCTTATTTTTTTGGAGCATCTTGTACTGTTCTGTGAATTTTGAATTCTATCCGTCTTTATCCGGCAGAAAAACAGCTGCTATGGTTGCCACAATTGTATGGCGCGGTCATCACCACCCGAAAGAAGTTGTCCGCCGGGAAACCAGAGCAGCGTGTTTACCGAATTGATATGGCCTTTACCATCGTTTCCTTCCAGACGTGCTACAACTTGCATAGTTATATAATCCCAAAGTTTGACCGTCTTGTCACGGCTGGCAGTGGCAAAGTAATGCCCCGACGGATCAAAGGAAATGGCATAAATCGCGTAGTTGTGCGCAGGGATACTGGTGAGCAGCTTCAGGCTTTCTGATTCGTATAAGTGTAAATGTGCATCTCTCGATCCGGTCAGGAAGTGTTTTCCGTCAGGAGAGAAGCAAATGCAATTAACGGAAAATCCCGGAGCATGCGCACCTATTCGTTGAATAAGTTGCCAGGAACTTGTGTCGATGTGGACAATCGTTCCATCTCCGCATCCTGCCAGAGCGATTGGTTCTACAGGGTGAAAAACAATTGTCCTTAATTTGTTTTCGGTAAGCCGTAATCGTTGCAGGGTTTGGAAGTTGTCACGCTGAACGATGTTCAGTAAGCCATCGCCACCGGTAGTGCAGATGTGTTTTTTATCCGGCGAAGCAACAATAGAAAAAACAGTGGTGTCGTGTAGCTGCAATAAATGTTCTTCTTTACCGGCATACAGGTCAATGATATGAACACCTCCTTTGCCGTTACCTACCAGCAGTTGGTTTCGGTCAGACAACAGACAAAGGGAATAAACAGCATCTCCTGCACGTACAATCACTTCTCCGTCCGCCGGATTTTCCAAATCCCAGCGGGCGACAATCCGATCACCTGCACCGGAAAAAAATCCTCCGCGCTGATCGTCACAGAGGCAATAAACAGATCCGATATGACCGGTATAGCGATGACGTAAATGGAGTTGCATCTTGCAAAAGTAGCTGGCCCGGTGGATATCAGCTGGTCATTTAGCGATATTTTTATCTGCAGATCTAATATCCCGGACAGTCAAACGTCAATAGTTACGTAAACTGAATTGTAATAATACGTTCCTTTAGATCGTATCTTCGTCCCTATGCGCCCCGAACAAAGGTCTATTCTTATCAGCTTTCTTCCCGGATTGGCCTTCGTCGCCATACTTGCTGTGATTCGCTACTATGAATTTGTTACTCATCAGCACCTGATGCAGTTTGGCCTCTTCCCACGATCAGTGGAGGACCTTAGCGGCATGTTGACGTTTCCGTTTATACACCGCGATAACGAACATTTATATTCAAATGCGATCCCCTTGTTTATACTTTCAGCCATGTTGTTTTACTTCTATCGTGAAATGTCATGGAAGGTGCTGTTGCTGACGTGGGTGCTTAGTGGTTTCTGGCTTTGGCTGGGCGGTCGGCCTTCCGTTCATATCGGTGCAAGTGGCATCGTGTACGGACTTGCTTCATTTATCTTTTTCAGCGGAGTATTGAGAAGAGAGCGACGGATGATGGCTGTTAGCCTTACGGTCGTGTTTTTATATGGTGGAATGATCTGGGGCGTCTTTCCCCTTTTTAAGGATACCAGCTGGGAGGGGCATCTTTTTGGCGGACTCTCCGGACTGTTATTGTCCTGGGTGTATCGCAAACAAGGGCCGCAGCGCGTGGTGTATGATTGGGAGCATGAAACGGATGAAGAGGAAACGGCTGTTGATATAATTCCGGACGAAATACAGGATTCGTCATTACAAGAGGAACCACAAGCCTCCGGGTCGAATGATACTCCTCCTGCAGGACCTTTGTTCGATCTGCAGCCTCCGCGTATTCACTTCGATTATGTCGAGAAGAAGGATGATCAGGATCCGAAGGAACGGTGATGACAGACTGATTTCTTAATTTTGCCGCATGCAAAAGATTGAACATATCGGCATCGCCGTCAAATCCCTCGAAACATCCAATGAACTTTTTCGCCAATTGTTCGGGGTTCCTCATTATAAAACAGAAGGAGTGGAATCAGAAGGTGTGATGACTTCTTTTTTTCAGGTTGGACCGAATAAAGTGGAGCTGCTGGAAGCGACTAATCCCGATTCGCCGATCGCGAAATTCATAGAAAAGAAAGGAGAGGGGATACATCACATCGCCTTTGATGTGGAAGATATTCATGCAGAGATGAAGCGACTCGAAGCAGAAGGATTTACATTGCTGAACAAAGAACCTAAAAAGGGTGCCGACAACAAACTGATCTGCTTTTTACATCCCAAAGGAACGAATGGTGTGCTGATTGAGTTGTGTCAGGAGATCAGGTAAAAGGTTCTTACAGGAGAGATAGCTGCATTTACTTCAGCAAAAACGCAAATCGTTCCTCCAGTTTTTCTTCAAGTTCCACTTTCAGTAATTCCGCATCCAGCCCCGTTCTTCGTGCACCTTCTACATGCTGTGGACTATCATCAATAAACAAAGTTTTTGTCCGGTCAAGATTGTTTGCTGACAAAACGAATTCGAAGATTTCTTCATCAGGCTTCCGCATACCCATCTCACAACTGTAATAGTATTTTTCGAATATCGATTCAAATACACCCTTTCCCAAAATCTGATCATTGAGACGTGTAAATTCCCCTACGTGTATATGGTTTGTATTGCTGAGAAGGAAGATGCGATATCGTTGTGCCACGTTTTGTAAAAATTCAATACGATAGGAAGGGATATCCAACAACATGGCATTCCAGGCTGCATCAATTTGCCCGTCCGTAATGGACGCCGGCAGATGCGCTGCAAGAGTGTTTCTGAATTCTTGATTACTCATCTTCCCCTTTTCGAAATCATCAAAAAGGCTGGTCTGTTTTGCTTTTGAATATATCTCGTTGAAGTTGGTCAGGCCTAGGTCGATAAACGCCTGCGCGGTTTTATTATAATCGAGATTAATGATAACGCCTCCCAGGTCGAATATGATGTTTTCGTAATTCTTCATACATTGCAAAAATAATGATTGGCATCGTTGAGTGGCTGCAGTGAGGAAAGTTGCTAGGGAGAATTAATTTTGAAGAGCAGAATTAATCAGATACCAACGATTGACGGCCTTCTTAAATTGACAGATGCGCAGGGAATATTTTATATTCTCTGCACTGCTGCCGTTTTATACTATGAATGCCGGATAGGCATAGTTAGGTTTATTGCCTGATCAAACGTATAGTGATTTGTTGAGTTCCGCTGATCAAACGTACCAGGTACACACCGGGTTGTAATCCTGAACAATCCATCGGTACTTGTTGTACACCTGCTGTTAACAGGATATTTTGTTCCGGAGATACAACCCTGCCCGTCAGATCCATGATTTGTAAAATTGCCTTTTCAGAAGTGTTGCTTTTACGGTTAAAGAGTAGCGTGGCAATTGAATTGGTCGGATTCGGGTAAAGGGTAAACTCTTCCAGCGATGATTCTTCATTGATGGAAGTTCCCAATACCTGTATTACTCCATCCAGAGGCGATAAGCTGATGGGATTTGCATCAGGTTCAAAGGAACGGTAATCGCTGAGAGGAATGTTGATGGTTGTGCTTCCGGAGTATGCTGCATTGATGACAAAACTGATGTCAGCGAGTTCGCCGTAAGAAGAGACCTGGTCGCCGTCCAGCCGGGCCAGACTTACAGCCGCTGTTCCACTGCTTTCGTCTGCGCGACGATACATGATACAATTACTGTCGGGACATAACCAGTTGTTGGCAATCGAAACCGTGTAGGTGCCGGGTATAATCAAACCGGGTGGTACATCCACCTTGAATCCGATCGCCGATAGCTGATCAACAGGCAGAAGAGATGAGCCGGCCATCACCTTTAAATGAACAGTATCTCCTGCATTGTAAATAGCATTTGCAGGAATAACGGCGAGGTCTGGTCCAATAGTTGGACGCTGGGGGTCAGGGTTGGCTAACGGCCGCGACTGTCCGTAATTAGTAATGACGGTGGTGGTGTCTTCCAGATCGATCCAGCCATCTCCGTTGGCATCGGCATGGTGCAGGTTGATACCTCCGGTTTGTGAATCGTTCCACAATAAGGACGGTTGTGCGTTCCATGATGTAGAGGGCTCGTTCGGTCGTGAGGTGCTGTATCGGTTAAGGTAAAGGGCGATGGGCAGGAGGTCGAAATTGTCTACCGTCTTTGAACTGTCGCAGTCGCCGGGCCATACTTCTCCGATCAAAGGATTAAAGCTGTATTCGTCAGCTCCGATTGTTGGAGCGGTC
>JBIIHN010000158.1:0-4898 GCA_044235745.1 Bacteroidia bacterium | reverse complement strand
ATGCCTTTCTTCCATCGTGCTCTGATAACTTTATTTTCCTCATCCGATTCGATAATCGTAAAATCACGTTTCTTCAATGCCTTTACAGTGGTATTGAAAACCTCATCGGCTTTATAGAAGAATGCTATCTTAACCATAATAAGAGAATGATTATCAAAGATAAGCATTAACTTTAAAAATCCAAATTATTTAAAAAATACCTTATGGCAAAAGATACAAACTGATATTATCAGCACCACCCAGTGTCAATAAAAGTAAACTTTTTTCTTTCGTTAATGCAGTAACCGGAAGGCTCTGACCGGGCAATGGAAATCCGTCTATAAGAGAGCCATCCTGTTGAAAGAGATACAAACGGCCTTCCGAAATAGCTGAAATATACGTTTTACCCCTTACCTGATGAATAGCCGTATGCTCAAAACGATTATCCTGCCTGTATCGGAAAAGATTTACTCCATCAGCTGTTACACCTCTTACCCCTGCATTACCGGCCAACACAAAATCAGCTTTACCATCTCCGTTCAAGTCACCCATAGCACGGGCAAATACGGAATCCTCTGAAACAGGTAACTCCATCTTCCCGATTGTGCCTTCTCCATTCACGTTGTATATTTCATTTTCACTGCTTACGAATCCGATCAGACTACTATCCTGCCCCAATTGAAAGAATCCTGTTCCTTCTTTCAAACTGACCGTTCCTTTGAAGGTATATTTCCGCTGACCGGTCATATCCATCATGAACGCAGTACCTCCTTCATCCACCAATATCAATTCATTCTTTACCGGATTCACATAAACAGGTCGAACGATAATACCTGGTAACCGTGGAGTTGAGAATCCCGACAAAGGTTTACCCGACAATTCATAAGCGAACAGTCTTAAATTGGAACAACTGATATAAAATCTTGCAGGTTGACCATTTATCGGTACATACCATGAAATTCCGGTTGTCGCTTCTGCCGGAAGCCGTATGGGATAATTCCCGCAATTCGCACCGGCAGAATCCAGCAAGTACACAAAAGAATGTGTAGAGAGTAAATACTGACGCTGACCATTACCGTACATATCAACGGCAAAAACCTCACTCAGCATTTCTGTTTCCAGTTTCTTCTTCCATTTTAAATTACCGGAGGCATCAAATGCATACAGTTGATTGGAAATATCCGCGGCAAAAACCAGCCCGCTCTCTCCGGCGGGGATAAACGGACCACTCCGAAGTGTAGTATCCAGTTTTGCGTTCCAGGCCAATTGCGGACCAATAGAAGACGCATCAAAATATCCAAGGCAACCGGATGTCATCAACACGCCATTATTGTTGGCGACTGAAAATGCCAAACCATTCCAATTCTTGAGTACCTGTCCGTAATCAGCAAGCCATTTTACCCATGCAGGAGCTGCCAGACTGGAGAACAACTTTTCTGACTGAGGAATACTTCCATAAAAAAACAAATTACCTCTTACCGGCACTCTGGCGGCCAATGACAGATAGCGGTCCTGCTTCGTCAATAAGTTACCGGTTCGAATATCGTTGATATATGCACGCAATACCGCTGCCTGATTCGCTATCACTATATGATGATTGATACGCGTATAATAGAAACGATTTACTCTTTTAAATAATGAGCCGAACAGTGCGGGCATCACTCCTTTTCGGTTGATATAGCGAATCGCGTACCCATTGTATTTTTCCTCCTGTTGTCCTTCAGGTCCGGCCATCAACGCGAGATCTCTCTCCGCTTTTGCCGAATCCATTACTGAAATCATGGCGATGTAATTGTTATCTCCGGGCACTGCCACCGGCTGAGTCACAATCAATCCAACTTCTGTTCCTATCCAGTTTTTAAAGTATGGGAGTAATGTGGAAGATTGATTTTTATCGCCGGCATCTGCCTGAAAACTCCGAATATCTTCTATTAACTGCACCATATCTGAAGCGCCCCACACCACGGCACCGGCTGTTTTTGCAGGAAGCCAGTCCATCAGTTTTCGCTCTACAGGTTGTTGTCTGTTAAAAAGATTCAGGAATGACAAAGAGTCTTCAGCCATGGTTTGTCCATCAAAAGAGATCACATTGGTATGTGGTTCCACACGCATCAATGTCCACTCGCCCAATCGTTCGAGACCGGCAAGTCCAACACCGTCCGGCTCCCGAAATTGTGTACGCAACCAACGTGAAAAACCGGCATAACGAATAGCCACTACCATATCCTTCATTTTGCCCTCCATAAAGCCGGATATTGCTATTGCGGGAGATGGATTCTCGCTGCTTTGTTGCTGTCGTAAGGCATCTTCAACAAGATATGGTGTGGTACTGCCTATGAATACACCTTTGGCTATAGCCCATGTGAAAGAAAAACCGTAGCCGCTTTTTACTTCGTGTATATCTGTGCCATTGTACGAACGGATCATATCCGCCCCATCGACCTTTACCAGTGTTTTCAGTATTTGAACAGCACCGGCCTTTAACTCCGGAGAAGCCGGCATAACGAATAAAAGTGAAAAGGCTGAAGGACCGGTGACATGACCACTCACGAGCAGCCGGGCATTCGTAAATACCGATTTGATTTCCTGCTGATGGAGACTTAAGGAATCAAACAATAATAAAGCCTTGCGATAATCCTGAAGAACAGGAACAGTGTCGGCACCATTAAAAAATGAGCTGGTAGCCAACCGCTTTAAATCACCGGATAAAGGATCCGTGGAGATGACAAAGGCTACATCACCCGGTATGGCATTGTATACGGATGTTTGATCGTTTCTGACAAACTGGAGATAAAAGAACCCTGCTCCGACGAGGAGCAAAATCGCAAGTGATATGAGTGAAGAAGAAACTACCCTTTTCATGTACGGGGGTTTCTCAAAACTACACTTCCTGAATTCGTCTATGCCTATCGTGAGCAATACACTTATTTACAATGCAGTGTTAATACTGAAAGGCCGAACTACACTCTTATAACTATCTTTTTTTCGGGGAGATGATGAAGTTTTGCTGATTAAAATACCAGGTAACCCCTGTTATAAGGCGCGTATATGATTTCAATCCGCTCCCGTTGTCTTTATCATAAACAGTTCCTTGCGCTGAGCAGGTAAAACCAAGATTTTTCCAGTAAACATCAAATCCGGGTCCCAATAACGCCGATTGCATCGCAGTGCCTTTCACCCATGCATCATTCTTCCTTAAACCCTTTGTATGCTCTGCATAGAGGTGAATGGATGGCATAATGGTTAACTCATCTGTCACGGGCCACTTGTAAAACACACTACCGAATATCGTTTTACTGTTTCCTACCTGTTCGTTAAAGCGATTGGTGCCATTCATTTTATATACAGGGGTCAACGAGAGGCCCCAGTTCTTGTATCCCAACTGATAATTGAGATACAGCAAGGCATCGTTCGAACCGGTTCCTGTCTGTACAAGAAACGGGTAGCGCACCCCTTCCTCCTGTTGATTATTATCGCCTGTGGCGAGCTTAGCACCGGCACCTAATAATAGCCGGTGGTTAAACGCACCGGTTTTCTTCTCATCCAGCATTTGCCATCCGGCCATTATCGTCATATCACCGGCACCGGTAATTTTATCGGATACACCATCTGAGAACTCTGTGTTCATGAGATAGGGCAATACCACGTTCAGTTCAATTCGCTGATGAATAAAGTACCGGGCTCTTAACTCTACCGCGCGATAGAGTTCATATTGATTACCGCTGGACAATGCACTGCCATGGTCGCCGTGTGTTGTTTTGAGACTTCCATCCGGAAACCATTCTGATCCGCTCACATTGGTACCTGAAAATGACCTGAAGCGATAATATGTCCCAACAAAGGATCTACGGTCACCGGGAGAAACGCCCATGAAGCAACCACAAATGTCGCACGAGAAGGAAGATTGAAGAAGTATAAACTGGAGAACAATGACTAATCGAAGTCTGAATTTCATTGTACTTCACTGAATCTCTTATCAGTGATATATTTATAGTCGGTTAAAGTTTTGAGAAATGCAATGATGTCGGATTTATCCTGCGATGAAAGCGGGATATTGCCTCCGGATAGAAGCGGATCCAGCGTGCTGCTTTGTTTAATGCCTGAAGTGTAATGATTCAAAGCCTGATTCAGCGTCTGGAATCTTCCGTCGTGCATATAAGGTTTCGTGAGTTCGATGTTTCGCAATGATGGCACCCTGAACTTACCACTATCAGCCGGATTTAGTGTGATTATCTCTCTGCCGGGATCCTTCGTAAACACCGAATCAAGTCCGTTATTCCGGAACTGGTTATCCGTTAACAACGGTTCGCGGTGGCAGGATTCGCAATGGGTACGGAATAATGCAAGGCCACTCATCTCCTGAGACGACAAGGTTGCCTTTCCATTCCTGTAATCATCATAGCGGGAGTTGGCTGAAATCATGGTTCCCATAAACTGCGCCATTGCACGCATCACCTGCTGGGTGTTAATCGTGTCAGTACCAAATGCTGCTTTGAATAAGCCGGGGTAGAATGTACTTCTTTGAAGCTTCGTTATCACATTGGAAACAGACTCATCCATTTCCACAGGATTGGTAATGGGAGCAAGCGGTTGAACTTCCAGATGATTCACACCACCATCGTGCATGAACAGCGGAATCCATGCAATATTAAACATGGCCGGAGCATTTCGGGTACCAAAAAGACCATCAATACCATGACTAAAGGTATGATCTGCATGCGCAAATGCTACACCCTGCTGGTGGCAACTGCCACAGGAAATCGTGCTGTCGCGGGAGAGGATAGGATCATAGAACAAACGCCTGCCCAACTTAAAACCAGCCTGTGTCAGCGGATTGTTCTGAAATGAATAGACAGGTGGCGGAAAACCATCAGGCACATAGAAACTAACCGGATTCGAAGAATTCTGCTCCGGTTCAT
>JBIIHN010000157.1:0-4904 GCA_044235745.1 Bacteroidia bacterium | reverse complement strand
AAGATTTTGCAAAGGCTGTTGTTTATTTTGAGAAATATTACGATCAGGATCCCTTTGGAGCATACAATGGATACCTGCAGTGTTTGTTGAAAATTAAGGACTATGAAAAGGCCGAGAAACTCATCAAAAAACACCAGCGAAAATTTCCGCAGGATCCATCTGTAAAGCTGGATATGGCTACAGTTTATGAGGCGCAAGATGAGACGGAGAAAGCCAATAAAATATACAATGAAGCCGTAAAAAATCTGCCGCCGGATATCAATCAGGTAAATCTGCTGGGGAATGCATTCACAAGACGACAGATGTATGATTATACGGTTCAGACCTATCTGCAGGGACGAAAAGTTCTCAAAGGAGCTTACCCGTTTTCCTTTGAACTCGCAGAGGCATATTCGCAACTGGGCAAGTATCCGGAGATGGTGAATGAGTACATCGAAATGCTGGACTTTAATCCTGCCTACCTTAACAATATTCAAACGATCCTTCAGAATAAAATAGCGAATGACCTCTCAGGTGGACTCAGCGATGTGGTTCGCCAATCGCTGCTAAGGAAGATTCAGAAAAGTCCGAATGAAACCAACTACAGTGAATTATTGTACTGGTTGTTTATGCAGGAGAAAGATTTCGAATCGGCGTTTATTCAGGCAAGAGGATTGGATAAGCGTCTGGGAGAAACAGGCGAACGCATGTTGAGTTTAGGCAGAACCTGTATCAGTAATCTCGATTATGGTACTGCCGAAAAATGTTTTCAGTATGTAGTTGATAAAGGTGTTGAAGGCCCCAATTATGTGATTGCCCGGATGGAGCTCATCAATACGATGAATGATCGCATCACTTCCAGTGGTACGTATACTCATGCAGATCTTCTTAAGCTGGAACAGGATTATAAAATCGCGCTTGGTGATCTCGGAAAAAGCATCGCCACGGCACCCTTGATTCGCGGCTTCGCACATCTTCAGGCATTTTATCTGCATAATTCCGCTGCCGCCATTGACCTGCTCAACGAAACCATCGATCTTCCCAACCTTAAGCCACAATTCAAAGCAGAATGTAAACTGGAGTTGGCAGATATTTATGTGTTCGACGGAGAAGTTTGGGATGCGGCATTGTTGTACGGACAAGTGGACAAGGATTTTAAGAACGATGCACTCGGACGCGAAGCGAAGTTCCGTAACGCACGTTTATCGTATTACCTTGGAGAATTCGATTGGGCAAAGGATCAGCTCAACGTGTTAAAGGCAGCAACTTCTCAGCTGATCTCCAACGATGCCTTATCGCTGGCCTTGTTGATTACAGATAATACCAATCTCGATACTTCTTACGATGCGCTGCTTGCCTACAGTCGTGCGGATCTGCTCGACTTTCAGAATAAAGACAGTATTGCGCTGATGGTTTTAGATACGCTCATGTTGAATTTTCCGGAACACACCCTCACCGACGAAGTGATTTTTAAAAAGGCACAGATCTATAAAGCAAAAGGTCGTTTTGTTGATGCTGTTCCGCTATTGCAGGAAATTGTGGATAAGTACGGAGAGGATATCCTTGCCGATGACGCATTGTATCAGCTCGGACTTTTATACGAAGAGAAACTCAACGACAAGGAGAAAGCAAAAGCACTGTACGAAACTTTACTTACGAAATATCCGGGTAGCCTTTTTGTGGTCGATGCGCGCAAACGTTTCCGTTCACTGCGCGGCGATAAGGTGAACTAATGTTTCTTTCCGCCATTGGAATGGAACACTGATCCGCCGTACGGCGGACGGATTGAGCGGATCCGCCGTACGGCGGATCGCTGATTTAGTCTTAATTAAGCAACTGAAATTTTCCTCTGCTTCTCAGAAACTCAGTAACTCTGCCTCTTTGCATCAGTAACTCTGCGTCTTTGCGACTCTGCGAGAAAACTCTTTTTGACGAGGTGAATTAATTCTCCTGACCAACGATGTAGTGAGCACGGATCCGCCGTACGGCGGACGGATTCAGCGGATTGACACTGATTACATCATTTCTCCCCAACTAAATAACACCTCTGCGCTCCCGCCAGGCGTAGTGTGCGGGATGCGGCTCTGCGAGAAACCAATCAACGAATTTCGTATTTTTGTATAATAAGAAATAACATGATTATTTACAACGTTACAGTTAATGTCGATGAGGATGTTGCAGCAGGATGGTTGCAATGGATGAAAGAAACACATGTTCCAGATGTGATGAAAACCGGAATGTTTCTGGAGTCAAGGATTTGCAGAGTGCTGGCGGAAGAAGCCGGTGGTTTTACGTATGCGATTCAGTACACCTGTAAGGATATGGCCACCTATGAAAAATACCGCGACGAATTCGCGCCCGCGTTGCAGGCAGAGACTGCACGTGAATATGGTGGCAAGTTTGTTGCTTTTCGTACGCTCCTTGAAGTTTTATGAAGCAACGTGACGATCAGGTAAGAGCAAAGAAATTTCTCGGACAGCATTTTCTCACAGATGAAAACGTAGCCCGTGATACTGTTGCCGCATTAACTTTACCCGAAGATACGAATACCGTTTTGGAGATTGGTCCGGGTATGGGCGTACTGACGAAATACCTGCTCGAAGAAAAAAGTTATACCACCTGGGCCGTAGAACTCGATCGTGAATCGGTGCCGTATTTGCTAGCGCATTATCCGCAAATTAACGGGCGACTCATAGAAGGTGATTTCCTTCAACTTGATCTCGAAAAAATTTTTCCGGGTAAGTTCGCCATCATCGGTAACTTCCCCTATAATATCTCCTCACAAATTCTCTTCCGCATTCTCGACATGAAAGAACGTGTGCCGGTAATGGTGGGCATGTTTCAGAAAGAAGTGGCGGAACGTATTGCATCTCCTCCCGGCAACCGCGATTATGGTATTTTGAGTGTCTTGCTTCAACCCTGGTATGATATCGACTATCTGTTCACGGTGCACGAACATCAGTTTAATCCACCGCCGCGTGTAAAGTCGGCGATTCTTTCCATGCGCCGGAATAAGCGTGCAGACCTTGGCTGCGATGAAGCATTTTTTAAAAAAGTGATCAAGCAGGGATTTAGCCAGCGCAGGAAGACACTGCGCAATGCGTTAAAACCATTGTTGCCCAAAGATGCTTCCACTGTTCCATATCTGGATTTACGGGCAGAAGCATTGGGCTGGGAGCAGTTTGTGGAGTTGACGAACTTATTGAGCCGCTGATTCTTTAAGGCGGTTATGATGATTTATGATTGAGTTTGGATCATAATACAATCTGAGACAAAAATTTGGTTTTGGTAATCACTGTTTTGTAATTCGTGGTTTTAGGTCGCGTTTATCTTTTCTAATTTCCAAGTGTTATTCGGGAATGGCGCTCGTAGAAGTCACAAAATTGGGTTTGTATTGTCCGCAGGCGGATATCTATATTGATCCCTGGCGAAAGGTGCCAAGGGCGATGATTACGCATGCGCATGCCGATCACGCACGAAGTGGTATGGGGCTGTACATCGCGCAGGAACACTCTGTGCCGCTGCTGAAGTCGAGGCTGGGGAAGATTCAGGCGCAGGGCTACAGCTATGGCACTTCGTTTTATTGTAATGGAGTGCGGTTCTCTTTTCACCCGGCGGGACATGTTCCGGGGTCCGCGCAAATTCGTCTGGAGTACAAAGGGGAAGTATGGGTGGTGTCGGGTGATTATAAGCTGGAGGATGATGGACTAAGTGTGCCATTTGAACCGATCAAATGTCATTCGTTCATTACGGAATCTACATTCGGCATGCCGATTTATCGGTGGATGCCGCAGGAGAAAGTGTTCGGTGAACTCAACGATTGGTGGGCGACCAATGCAGAGGAAGGGGTAGTGTCGGTAATGGTGGGTTATAGTCTGGGTAAAGCACAGCGTATCTTACATCATCTGGATGCTTCTATCGGACCCGTCATTGTGCATCCTGCTATTCACGAGATGAATGATGAAATACGCGCTTTTGCGCCACAGTTAAAACAGGCCACGAAATGGACGAAGGGGATCAAGCCCGAAGAGAACCGGAACGCGATGATCTTGATACCACCGGGTGCACACGAAGTCCATTGGATAGAGAAATTCAGGCCTTATTCAATGGGATTTGCATCAGGTTGGATGAATCTGAGGGGGGCACGCCGTTGGAATGCTGCTGATCGCGGTTTTGTCATCAGTGATCATGCGGATTGGCCATCGCTGTTAAGGGCTATTCAGGATACAGGTGCGGAGAAAGTTTTCGTTACACATGGCTACACATCTGTGCTGGTTCGCTATCTGCGAGAGTTGGGTTTAGAGGCAGAAGAGCTCGAAACCTTGTTTGAGGGAGAAACACAGGAGGTGCATTCCGCTGCAGCACACGAATGAAATCATTTGCACAATTATATCGACAATTGGATCAGACCAATTCTGTTACTAAAAAGGTAATCCTGTTAAAGAATTATCTTGATGCAGCATCAGAGAGTGATAAACTCTGGTTGGTGGCATTGTTCACTGGACGCAGGTTAAAAGGTATACTGTCGGTCTCTCGTCTGCGTGAGTATGCTATCGGGCATTCCGGTATAAGTGATTGGTTATTTGAAGAGTGTTATGCTACTGTGGGAGATCTTGCTGAAACTATTGCTCTGGTTCTGCAGTCGCCTGTTTCCGGAACGTCAATGGGTCTGTCAGATACGATCGTATTATTACAGGAGATGACCAAAATGGATGAAGAACGAAAGCGGGAGAAGTTGTTCGATGTTTGGAATTCGCTGGAAACGTTTGATCGCTTTGTGTTTAATAAATTGCTAACCGGAGGTTTTCGTATCGGTGTAAGTCAGAAGTTGATGTCAAAAGCTCTTGCTTTGCATACTGGCATAGATGAGAAAGTAATTGCACATCGCCTGATGGGAGATTGGTCTCCGTTAAAGGTAACATTTG
>JBIIHN010000156.1:0-4923 GCA_044235745.1 Bacteroidia bacterium | reverse complement strand
TGTTTCAAAGTTGGTATTACTGCATTTACGACCTATTGTGCTGGCAAAAAGTGAAGTAACTGATTCGGCAGTAAGGCGGCTTTTATTCGAGGCAGGAGATGATATCGATGACCTGATGAAGTTATGCTCAGCAGATGTCACCACAAAAAACGAGTTTAAACAAAAAAAATATAAAGCCAACTTTGAATTAGTTCAAAAAAAACTGGCTGAAGTGGAAGAAAAGGACAGAATCAGAAACTGGCAGCCTCCCGTCACAGGAGAACACATCATGCAGATTTTCGGCCTCAAGCCCGGTAAGGAAATCGGCTTGATAAAAAACGCAATCCGGGAAGCCATACTTGACGGGCAGATTCCAAATGAATACGAAGCCGCCTATCGCTTTATGCTTAATCATGCTGCACAGCTGGGGTTGACGCCTGTTGGAAAAAAATAAATCACAAAAGCGGAATGATTTCATTTATATGAAAGCCTCCCCTATATTTGCAATAGTTGTAAGAAAGAAAAATGCCGGTAGTATACAGATTTCGGGTAACCTTCGAAGACTATGACGAAGTGAACCGTGACATAGAAATTAAAAGTACGCAGAACTTCCTGGATCTGCATCAGATCATTCAGTCATCCATTGGTTTCGATAGCCAAAAGCCGGCATCATTCTACATGAGCAATGACAATTGGACCAAGGAACAGGAAATCTCCACCGCTGAAAGAACAGATAAAGCCGGGAACGTTTCCAAGCTGATGGAAAATTCCAGGCTATGTGATTTCATTGCAGATCCACATCAGAAGATTTTATACATCAGCGATTACCAGGCTAACTGGAACTTTATGATCGAGCTCATTAAGATCATTCCTCAGGCCGATCCCCAGCGAAACTATCCCGTTTGTATTAAATCAACCGGAGATGCTCCGAAGCAATATGTGGTTGCCCCTCTTCCAAAAGCAATAGCTACAGAAGATGAGGAGTTCGAAAAACTCTTAAATTCCGAGGACGAGATCGACGAAACGGATGAACAGTCTGAATCGGATGACATACTTGGTGAAACAGAAGAAGGAGTTGAAATGGATGAAATTGAAGGTATGAGCGAAGAAGGCGAAGAAGAAGAACGCGAAGAAGGTGAAGAGGAAATGGATTATAATGATTCAGAAGAAGATCAGCGTGAAGAGTATTAATGGAATAGCTTACTCGCTGAATAACTGAACAATAAAAAGGCTGTAGCAAATGAGTTACAGCCTTTTTTATAGGATTAAATTCCATGTCAAAAAAAATAATCGTAATAGCCGGCCCAACTTGTTCAGGCAAAACAGCCTTGAGCGTAGAATTGGCCGTTTTTTTTAATACAGTTGTTATTTCTGCGGACTCCCGCCAATGCTATAAGGAGATGTCGATTGGCACCGCAGTACCGACAGAGGAAGAAATGAAAAGCGTGCCCCATTTTTTTATTCAGAGCCACTCGATTCATCAGCCCGTGTCTGCCGGTAAATTCGCTGATTATGCACTTCAAAAACTAGAAGATTTATTTCAAACAAGGAATGTAGTGGTTGTTGCAGGCGGAACAGGTTTATATATACAAGCCCTTACAGAGGGGCTGCATGAATTACCACAAATCCCCTCCGATGTAAGGGCCCGAATCAATACAAAGTATACTACAGAAGGAATATCATATCTTCAGGAATATGTGGCTAAACACGATCCTGTATATTTTGAGAAGGTTGATCATTTAAACCCTGCGAGACTCATCAGAGCCGTTGAGATTATTGAACACACCGGTGCTAAATACAGTGACTTGCTGATCAGGAAAAAAGACAACAGGTATGGATATGAAACGGATAGATATGCTATCGATATCAGCCGGGAAGATTTATATCAACGCATAAATCTCCGTGTTGATCATATGATACAAATGGGTCTGATTGATGAGGTTAAATCCTTACTGAATTACCGAAACCTTCCTCCCCTGCAAACAGTAGGCTATAAAGAACTATTTGATTATTTTGATGGTACATGCAGTTTAGAATTTGCCATTGAAAAGATAAAACAACATACCCGGAATTATGCAAAACGCCAACTAACCTGGTTCAGGAACCAGGAGGCATACTCTTTTCTTCCACCGGATGAAATCCTTAAAAAAGTCAAGGGTGATTAAGTATAATTAATTGTTTTCCAAAGGTTTAAGTAATATTACGAAAATAAGGCAAACAAAAATCCGGAAAGTGTTTTTACTATATTTGAATACAACACCAAACCCTAATTAAATGAAAAGAATATTTCTACTATTTCTGGCTGTAAGTATGCTCTCTAAGGCTCATAGTCATAGCCATCTGCTGAGCAGTGATGCTTCCCATCAGGTGAGATTCATGGATGACAGCAAGAGACTTCCTGACCATCGCTATCAGGAGCAGTTGAGAAACACGATACCCTGGCAACAATTCCTCAGCCAACATGGCGATTGGTGGGTGCAGTTTAATGAAACCAATGCTCGTCCGCACAGAGCAATGGGTACTCCTGTTTCAACAAATATACAGGCCGGACCTGCTGCGACTGCACTGCATTTTCTGAATACTCATGCTTCAGCATGGCTCCCTTCCGGAATCCAGCTTGAATATTTGTCAGAAACGGAAACTCCAAAATACATACAGCCTAACTTTATTCAACGTCACAACGGACTTGAAGTACTTTGGAGCAGAGTTACTGTAAAGTTGACGGCTGACCTTAAACAGGCGGTAATGTTCGGAATTGATGTCTACGACAATATTCAGGTCAATACTCAGCCTACACTTTCAGAGGCACAGGCAATTCAAAAATCAATGACCGGGATAACCAGCACTGTTACACAGACGGTAGTTGGTTCAAACCTGAAAATACTTCCCATTCCGGGATATCGCCAAAACGATTTCCATCTGGTTTATGAAATTTATGTCCGTACCGTTGGAGATGGAGTTACTCCTGAGAATTTTTACACTTTGGTGGATGCCCATTCAGGTGAAATCCTCTATCGGGATGATCGTGTAGTCAGTTTTGCCAATGCAGATATCACAGTGAAAGGAACGGTTTATCCAACTCATCCTTTTAACACAACTACCATTGTAAATCTTCCTTATTTGCAGGTTTCAATAAACGGAAGTATCTACAATACAGATGTAAACGGATCCGTAAATATTACGAATCAGACTGCGCCCTATTCAGCTAATTTCACTCTCCAGAGTCCATATGCTGTAGTTTATACAGGAGCAACAGGAACAACGACTCCGTTCTTTTCATCCACCATCAACCCGGGAAGTAATACCGTAAGTTTCGACCCACATACGAGTGTTCGTCACCTCTCAGCCTATTATCACACGATGGTTGTTCATGATTATATGAAGGCTAAACTCCCCTCCTTCTCTACGCTTGATTTCCCTATGCCGGTTCGAGTGGATAGAACTGATGGTAACTGCAACGCCTTCTATGATGGTAACGGAATTAATTTCTACACGACCTCCAATGGCTGCAATGCCCTAAGTATGGTATCTGACGTGGTTTACCATGAATATGGACATGCCATTACCAACGTTTACTGGAGCTCCAATGGTTTAAATTTCAGCAACGGTGCCATGGGTGAAGGTTACTCAGATATCTGGGCCATCAGTATCACTAATAATCCTGTTCTTGGTATAGGTTTCAGCACCACTGATCCGAACGATTATGTTAGAAATTATGATTTCAGCAATGGCGTCAGCAGAAAAGTATACCCCCAGAATATTGTTGGTCAGGTTCACTCAGATGGTGAGATCATTGCCGGAGCCTGGTGGACAACTAAATTATTGACGGGATCGTCTGCCCTGATGGCAGATTTGTTTTCACAATCTCATGCCGGATTAGCAAATGGCCCCAATGGATCTGAAGGGCAAGTGTACACTGATATTCTGATTGACGCTCTATTTGCAGACGACAATGATGCCAACTTATCTAACGGTACACCGAACGGTCCGGCTATTACACAAGCATTTGCGCTGCATGGTATTACTTTATTGTCAAATGCCTCTCTGCTACATATTCCGGTTACCTCATCTGCAGGTAATGTTCCGGTGACTTTAAATGCCACACTGAGTAATGTTGCTTTCGCCTGGGCGCTTTCCGGAGTGAAAGGTGCTTACCGCGTTAATAACAGCAGTACATGGAATCCAATAACTTTCACTTCAGCAGGAGGAAATGTTTACAACTCATCCATTCCGGCACAACCTGCAGGAACTGTGATTGCCTACTACTTGGGAATTGAAGACGTAAACGGAGCCATGAGCAACGTTCAACCGGCCGGTGCAAATCTGGCCAACCCTAACCTTCCCTATTTCATTTTGGTTGGCCTGAATAAAATTTTCACAGAAGATTTTGATGTAACGGTCGGCAATTGGGTTGAAGGAGACCCGTCGGACAACGCAACCACAGGAATATGGCACCAGTATATTCCGGAGCAGACATTGGTTAACGCATCGGTTGTTCAACCAGATTTTCAGGTCACTCCAGGAGGTCTCATTTGTTATGTAACCTGGGGTCAGGCCGGCTCGCAAGCAGGTGAATTCGACGTTGATAATGGTAAAACAACCCTCACTTCCCCAGTCTTGGATTTAACGGCATACTCCAATCCAACCATTGAGTACTATCGCTGGTACACCAACGATCAGGGAGCAACTCCGGGAACTGATTTCTGGCAAGTATATATTTCAAATGATGGAGTGAATTATATCCCGGTTGAAAACACCAACGTCTCTGATCACTCCTGGAGAAACAATGTATTTAGAATCAATGATTATCTGCCTTCCACTTCTACCTTCACCGTTAGGTTTGTGGCTGAAGATGCGAATGATGGAAGCCTCATAGAGGCTTTAATGGACGACTTTACATTGTATGATGGTCCGGCTACTACAGGTTTAGATGAAGTAAGCAGT
>JBIIHN010000155.1:0-4928 GCA_044235745.1 Bacteroidia bacterium | reverse complement strand
GTATCCACCACCGGAGAATAGGGCGCTGCAGCCAGATGATACCCAACACAGCAAAGAAGGATAATTGCAAACCCGGTTCAAAAAGAGAAAATGGGTTCGTCATCAGAATCAGAAACAGGGAAGCTCCCAATGCACCAAACCCCTGATTCTTCCGGTCGATCCATTTGGCGATCAGAAAAAATGAACACATCAAGGCAGCCCGTGTAATAGACGGTGCAGCACCCGCAACAAATGCATAGGCCCATACCAGTAACATCACCACAGGATAATACAGATGTACACCATGTTTCCACTTGAGCAATGGCTTTAACATAAAACTCAGCAGGAAAAAGATCAGGCCAACATGCATTCCGGACACACTCAGCACATGCAGCGTTCCGGTAGCAGCATAAGCCGCATTAATTTCCTCATCAATACTTACCTCCTCCCCTACCAATAACGCAACGGCTATGGCAGCTTCCCTTGAGGATTCCATTTGTCGCATGACAAGTTCGGATATAAATACACGGCAGGCTACCGCCCATCCCATTAAGGCAATATCTGTCGACCGTGGTTCTATAGTGAAATCGCGGATGAACGCCCTGTGAAAAAACTGTCGTCGATGATATAAGGCTGCTGCGGGACTCTTCTCTTCTCGTATCCTTTGCGGCGTTGCCCGAAAAAAAACGGTATGGCCATACTCCGGCAAACGATTGTTGCTTTTCGAAAAATAACACATCATCTTCCCGGTTGATGAATACCATTTGCCTTCCACACAAACAGCCTTCACCAGCACCGGTGCCCGATACGATTTTGTTCGCTCACGCAAGGTACCGTCAACAATGCCCTGATATAATTCCGCTTTTTCCCATTGACTGAAATGAGCCGGATGAAAAACCTCAATCTTTAGAGATGTCAGAAATATCCCTTGCAGAAAAAAAAGACACGAAACCAACACACCGAAATGATGACGGTAGCGGAAGGACGATTTCAGGTTAAAATAAAGCAGCAACCAACATCCTGCCTGAAGAAATAGTGATGTCGAACAGATGATCTTATCGGGAGGACGGTTCAGCCAATCAGCAAATAAAATCCCTGCAGCAAAAAATATCAGAAACCGCAAAACCGGAATTTTGCGTACCAGGGGCCATGAACGGCCGAAGATATATCCTGACAAACGAGCCATATTAAAAACCGACAACAAAAATGCAGCAGATTTAACGCATACTCGTCTATAAACGAATACAAACGTTTAACCCGGCTAAATACACCAACCGACAGAAACGTATATCTTTACACCATGAATCTCACCCTGATCATCCTGTTGGCAACTGCAGGAGCTTCCTTACTGGCATTCAACAACGATGAACTGATGCGTAAATGGATATTGAATCCATATCTTGTGCATCAACGGAAGCAATGGTGGCGGCTGATCAGTTCTGGGTTTATCCATGCTGATTTTATGCACCTTTTTTTAAATCTCTTTGCCTTCTATGGTTTTGGCATGGCCGTTGAAAGTTATTACATGGGTCTCTTTGGAGAAAAAGCAGTGCTCTATTATCTGGTGCTTTACCTTGGAGGAATTATAGTAGCTAATGCGCCTTCCATGGCTAAACATAAGGACAATCATTATTTCAACTCTTTAGGTGCTTCAGGAGCTGTATCGGCCATTATTTTCACAGCCATCCTGTTCCAGCCCTGGTCTAAAATTTACTTCTTTGGAATCATTGGCATCCCCGGCATTATCTTCGGCCCTCTATATCTCTTTGCTGAATACAGAATGGGGAAACAAGGTGGTACGGGTATAAATCATGATGCGCATTATTGGGGTGCTATCTTTGGAATGCTCTATACGCTGGCTTTAAAACCGGGACTTTTCCTCTACTTCATCGATCAGCTCATGAACCCCTGATGGACTCCTTCTCCCCTATCGTACTGCTCAACGGCGACTATTGCCGGCCTGAACAATCGGGTTGGATGAACAACCGGGCATTTTTATACGGCGATGGTTTCTTCGAAAGCATGCGGGTGCACGATGGAAAAATTCTCCATGCTAAATTACACGAAGCAAGGATCCGCCATGCGATGGAATTACTGGAGTTTGATGGACACGAATTAGCAATTACCGATATCCTTGAAGAAAAAATAAATGCGCTCATCCGTAAAAACGAACTGGGTAAGTATGTACGTATCCGTTATACCCTCTTCCGTCAGTCTGATGGTTTTTACTCACCCGAAAACAACAACACCGGATACCTTCTCAGCGCATTCCCGCTGAGTGACACCTATACTTTTCCGGACAAGGGTAAAACAGCGATCATTTATACACGACAGGCGAAAGCACGCGGACCATTTTCCGGCATTAAATCCATCAGCAGTCTTTTTTACGTAATGGCCGGAATTGCAGTGAAACATGCGAAAGCAGATGATTGTCTCTTGCTCAACACCAGCGGCAACATTATTGAAGGACTCAGTTCCAACATCTTCTTTTGGTACAACAATACACTCATTACACCTCCGCTGAGTGAAGGGTGTGTAGATGGAGTGATGCGCAGGAAAATCCTTGATCTGGCAGACCGGCACGGCATCCCCTTCCGTGAACAGATGATCGGAGAACCGGAAGTCATGTTATCCGATGAAATCATCCTTACCAACGCCATACGTGGAGTACAATACATTGAATGGCTGAACGGAAAGCAATTTGGACACGCGAAAGCCGGGGAATTACACCAACTTTTACTTTCCTCACTATAAATTGCAAGCGGAATCGCCCGCTTCTCTGTATTTTTGCCCCTATGAATATCTTCACCGCCGAAAGCATTTCCAAAGCGTACAATGAAAAACCGCTTTTTACGAAAATCGATCTTTCGTTGGGAGAGAATCAAAAAATGGCACTTATCGCCGCCAATGGCAGTGGTAAAACCACCATCATGCGCATGCTGGCAGGGAAAGAAGTACCGGATGAGGGTAAGATATCTTTCCGCAACGATCTGCGAACCGGATATCTGGAACAAGACCCCTATTTCTCTCCCGGTGCTTCTGTCATGGATTGCATCTTCGAACCCGGTCACCCCATATTACATGCTATCGGAGAATATGAACGTCTGCTGGAGGCAGGAGAGATAGATCAGGCAAAGCTGCAGGAGGTCATGGATAAAATTGACATACTGAACGGCTGGGATTATGAAGCCAGAGCAGCTGAAGTATTGGGAAAGCTGGGCATTCATCACCTTGAAAAACCGGTTGCACAATTATCCGGAGGACAGAAAAAAAGAATCGCCCTTGCACGCCTTCTGATTGAGGATTTTGACCTGCTGCTGCTTGATGAGCCCACCAACCATCTCGACCTTGATATGATCGAATGGCTGGAACAATATCTAAAGCGTCAGAATAAACCGATTGTCCTGATCTCTCACGACCGGTACTTTCTGGACAATGTGTGCAATGTAATTGTAGAACTGGAAAACAATAAAGTATATACCTATCACGGAAATTATGCTTATTATCTTGAGCGGAAAGAGGAACGTGAAGCACAGGAGCGGGCCAGTATCGACAAAGCACGAAACATTTATCGTCGGGAGCTGGAATGGATGCGTCGGCAACCGAAAGCCAGAACCACCAAATCCAAATCGCGGCAAGATGCCTTTTATGATGTAGAAGAAGAAGCAAAAGGAAAACGCACGGAAGCAAGAATGCAGATCACGATGCAGATGAATCGCCTCGGAAGTAAGATCCTGGAGCTGGAAAACATCTGCAAGTCGTATGATGGGAAACAATTATTAAAAGACTTTTCATACACTTTCAAAAGAGGAGAGAAAATCGGTTTGATCGGACGTAACGGCGCCGGTAAATCTACCTTGCTCAACATCATCATGGAGCTGGTTAAACCGGATCAGGGTCGTGTGAAATCCGGTGAAACGGTGGTATATGGATACTACTCTCAAATGGGGATGCAATTGCCCGAGGATAAACGCGTGATTGAAGTGGTAAAAGACATCGCTGAATATGTGGAGACCGGTAATGGTAACTGGATGGGTGTTTCACAGTTTCTGAATCACTTTCAATTCACCGGCCCAAAGCAACATGCCTTTGTCAGCAAGCTGAGTGGCGGAGAAAAAAAACGATTATACCTGCTCACGATCCTTTTGAAAAACCCAAATTTTCTTATCCTGGACGAACCGACCAACGACCTTGACATTGTCACGTTGAATATTCTTGAGGAATTTCTGGATGGCTATCAGGGTTGTCTTTTAATGGTAACGCATGACCGTTATTTCATGGATCGTTTGGTGGATCACGTCTTTGTGCTGGATGGTCAGGGTGGTGTAAAGGATATTCACGGAAACTATACCGAATACCGTGAATCAATGGGCAATCTGACTTCACCGAAGGAAGAGAAAAGAGCCGAGGAGCCTAAAAAAATTCCTGCAGAATCACCTGCCCCTGTCCGAAAAAAAGGAAAACTCAGTTTTAAGGAACAGAAAGAGCTGGAAATGTTGGAGAAAGAGATCGAACAACTGGAAGAAAAAAAGAAACAACTGGTTGATCGTATGAATGCCGGTTTGCCACATGCAGAAATGCAACAATGCTCCAACGAATTTCAACTATGCACCAATCAGCTGGATGAAAAATCTATGCGCTGGCTTGAATTGCAGGAAATGCTGGAAGGGTAGGAAGATGTAATAGGTTGTAAGTTATAGGAGGGGCCGGTCGCGACCGGCCCGTACAAATCGAAAACCGGCAACCGGCCCCTCCCAAGGGAAAACCGGCGACCTGCCCGTACAAATTGAAAACCGGCAACCGGCCCCTCCCAGGGAAAACCGGCGACCGGCCCGTACAAATCGAAAACACGCGACCGGCCCCTCCCATGGGAAACCGGCAACCTGCAACTCCCAAAAGAAACCGGCAACCGGCCCCTTCCAAATGAAACCGGCGACATGCCCCTTCCA
>JBIIHN010000154.1:0-4940 GCA_044235745.1 Bacteroidia bacterium | reverse complement strand
ACGAAATAGGGGGCAGAAGAAATCACCGGGGCTATCTGTTGTATCTCTGCATTGGAGTTGATGTAGTTTTTACGCGTGTTGATGAAATTCTTCAGCACCTGAATCTCGCTGTTGTATTGCGAGTAGGTAAACATTTTCTTCGGATCATTGGTGACGATGGTATCTGCCAGCGCACGATAGGAGGCAAATACGGCATTCGTCATGGCCGTGTCGAACTCTTCTGCAATGATGGTACGCATATGGGCCAGATACCGCTGGCGGAGAGATGGAACTGCGAGCAAACGATTCAGCAAAGGATAATTCGCGTTGTTGGCATTGTAAAATACTCCCCAGCTGGTGGCCGGTGTTGGTTCCAGCGAACTGTTTCCGTCATACTCGATCGGGACAATCAAATTGGTTTCCTCTTCCAGATGCACATAATAATCCATCTTGCCCTTGTATACATAACTGTCGTCGTCGGTCCAGGCAATTTCAGAAGCGAGATACCATAAGGTTCTGTCCAGATCCATGTAATTCAATAAGGTGTCTTCGAGGGAAGCGAGTGGGGTATTCTCCAGCTTGTCGCATACCCGCACGAGATAATCCCAGGGTTGGGTGCGCGTCGATTCTTTCAGTGTGTAATAGGGTTTATAGGAACTGGTATCGGCTGTGAGATAATTCATCGCAGCGGTGCCATCGCCCCAACCACCTCCGGGTCCGGTACTTCCGGGCGGACGATCTGCTCTCCACCATATGCCGTCATTACTGAAAAACCATTCTTCGAAGAAATCCTTGTTCAACTGCTGGATATTGGAATATAAGCCCCAGTTGGCACCGTTGAGATAGAGTTTTATAAAACTTGATTTCGCAGTGGGGATATGGCGGCGGATCATCGTGGTGTAGAATACTTCCCGCATCATCGATGCATCCTGTGCCGCATTGTTGAGTTTTATCGTGCTGTAACCATCATAATCCGCACCGGATTTCCAGTTGTCCAACTCAATCTTGAACGATTTTTTCTGTGAAGGTCCGGTTTGATAGGAGGTGTTCCCTCTGAATCGTACGCCTACACTGTCCCAGCTCGTTCCGTCGATTGTTAAGGTGGCAGGAAGGTAGGTTTTGGTGCTGTAATTGTTGGTGAGCTGGGTCCAGAAGTTTGGACTTGCGAAGGTGAGATCCAGCCGGCGGACCAGACTCTGGTCGTATAATCCGGTATGCGTGTTGGCACCGATGATCATCTGCCGTCCATCCGGGGTGATGGAGTATTCCCAGGGCAGTGATTGGCTAAACGCCGGTGTGGTTCCTGCTGCCAGCAGACAGAGGAGTGTTTTTGGAACGTGTTTCAATAACATGTGCAGATAAGTTTGGCTTTCAGGTGAAGCCAAAGGTAGCATTTCCTTCTGCAAATGTTAAGCGAAAGTTAAGTAATAGGTAAAATGCGGGAAAGTATCGGCGTTGGTGCCGACTTCAAATTTATCGGCCACCTGTTTTAAACCGCCACCGGAGCTTTGATAGCAGGCCATGGATCGTAGTCGATAATGGCAATATCGTCGAAGGTAAAATCAAAGATGTTTTTGATGAGCGGATTTAACTGCAGCTTCGGAAGCGGGCGCGGTTCCCGGCTGAGCTGCAGCTGTACCTGCTCCAGGTGATTACTGTAGATATGTGCATCGCCGAAGGTATGGACGAAGTCGCCGGGTTTTAAACCGCAGACCTGTGCGACCATATGCGTGAGCAGCGCATAGGAAGCGATGTTGAAGGGAACGCCTAAAAATACGTCAGCGCTGCGCTGATAAAGCTGGCAGCTTAGTTTCCCATCTGCCACATAAAACTGAAACAGGAGATGGCAGGGGGGGAGGGCCATATTGGGAATTTCGGATACATTCCAGGCACTGACAATCAGTCTTCGTGAGTCGGGATTTTTCTTTATCTGGTCAATGAGTTGGGAGATCTGATCAATATGACCTCCGCCGGGTGTTGGCCACGACCGCCATTGTTTTCCATACACCGGACCGAGGTTACCGTCGGCATCGGCCCATTCATCCCAGATGGTCACGCCATTATCTTTCAGGTATTTGATATTCGTGTCGCCTTTCAGGAACCATAGCAGTTCATGAAAGATAGAGCGGGTATGGAGTTTCTTGGTGGTGAGCAGGGGGAAGCCTTCTTCCAGATTGCAACGAAGCTGATAGCCAAAAACGCTGATGGTTCCGGTACCGGTACGGTCTTCTTTTTTCACGCCATGGTCGAGAACATGACGCAGTAAATCATGATATTGTTTCATCCCTGCTGTTTTTTGCAAAATTAGGAGCCCGGTTCATATATCCTATGAAAAAAAGGAAGATAGTATCCACCGGAAACCAGCGGATGTTAAAATCTGGTTTGCTTTTTGAAGGGAAGGGATTTAGTTTCGTACCTGAAATGAAAAAAATACCTGTTACCCTTTGCCTGTTGGGTGTGTTGCTTTTTTCTTCCTGCGCGGAAGAAGATACGGCTGATCCCCTTACTGATGACCGTGAGAAATTTCTTGGGAGCTGGACCTGTAAAGAGACCATCAGCGGGTCGGTCATGACATTTTCTGTCTTTATCACCTCCTTCGGGGAAAGCGACTCTGTTCGTATTTCCAATTTCTCGAATTATGGAAATACAGCAGTAGCGCTCGGCCTCGTTAGCGGTAGTTCGTTGACTATCCCCGCTCAGGAAATCGGGATTACCAATATTCCGGTGCAGGGAACCGGCACCTACACGAATCAGGGAGGAAACGAGAAGATCAATCTGATTTATACCTCTGACGGACAAAGCGCCACCGCTATCTGTACACGGTAATTGAAGTTTATCGGGAGAAAGCCTAGTAGCAATATCACTGCACTGTGCTCATTACAATTTAGAAGAAGTAGCCGGGGGGTACTATTGATCCTCTGTCACCTGTTCAGGATTTACAACCGTCATCTGAACGGTATCTACGCTGTGCTTAAAACGCTTCAATATCATAAATTCATAACCGCCGAATTCTTTTTTCTCATTCACGGCAGGAATACGACCATAGATATTATTCAAAAGACCGGAAACGGTATCATAACTCGGACTCTCCGGTAACGTCATCGGTAAATATTCATTTACATCGCCAATCGACGACATCGCATTCACTACATAAACCGTCTCACTTTTCTTCTCTACCGGTGGTTTCTCATCATCGTACTCATCCTGAATTTCGCCCACCAGCTCCTCGATGATATCTTCCATTGTAACGATACCCGCCGTACCGCCAAATTCGTTGGTGACAATGGCCATCTGAATATGCTGTGTCTGAAATTCGCGCAACAGATCATTGATTCGCTTATTCAAAGGAATAAAATACGCAGGGCGGATAAGATCGTTCACGCCCTTGAAATTTTTTTCATGCAGCGCTTTGATCAGATCCTTGGTATAGATCACACCGATCACATTATCGAGCGAATCCTGATACACCGGCATACGGGAATAACCCTCTTCAATCACCTTCTGAATCACCTCTTCCTTCGTCGACTCCACATCAATCGCGGAAATTTTGGTACGGGGAATCAAAATCTGCCGCACCACCCGGTCGTCGAATTCGAATACGTTCTGGATGAGCTCGTGTTCACTTGGTTTAATGGCGCCGCCTTCTTCCGACTCGGTCAGCAGCATGCGGATCTCCTCTTCGCTGTGGATTTCATTATGATCAGAGCTGTGCAGTCCGAACAGACGCAGGATGCCTGTGGAGAGTCCGTTCAACACCCAGATAAAAGGAGAGAAAAGGAGATAGAATCCCCGCAGCGGGACAGCCACAATCATGGTATAGGTGAGCGGATTACGGATAGCTGCTGTCTTTGGTACCTGTTCGCCCAATACGATATGCAAAACGGTGATCAGACCGAAGGCGATGACGATGGAAAGCTGATGAAGAGCCTCTTCAGAAATCTCCCAGGAGTAATACTCTGTAAAGCTGCGCACCATCTTGGCCACCACCGGTTCTCCGATCCATCCCAGCGCCAGACTGGCCAGGGTGATACCAAGCTGGCAGGCACTCAGATAACCATCCATATGATTGAGGATATGTTGCGAAGTACGGGCAACGGTATTACCCTGGTTGGCTTTCAGTTCAATTTGTGACTGGCGGACTTTTACGATGGCAAATTCAGCGGCCACGAAGAAACCATTCAGAAAAACAAGCAAGGCAGTAAGTAATATATCAGCGATCATTCAGGGACAAGAGTGGTTCCGGGGCAAAGATAGGGCAGAGAAAGCAGACCACCCTGTGTCTGTTTAAAAGTAATTAACAACGAATCAATTACCGGAGCTTTTCGTTGTCGCGGTGACGGTTTTTATCACGGATAGATTTCTTTTCGAGGTTTTTTCGCAGTACATCTTCCAGGTCAACACCGGTCTGGTTGGCCAGACAAATCAGCACGAACAACACATCTGCCATTTCATCGGGCAGGGTATCGCCGCTCTCGCCGTTTTTGAACGATTGCTCTCCATATTTGCGGGCGATGATGCGGGCCAGCTCACCCACCTCTTCCGTTAACAAGGCCATATTGGTGAGTTCACTGAAATAACGAACGCCGATCGTCTTGATCCACTCATCCACCGTTTTTTGTGCTTCGCGTAGTTCCATGTTACAATTCTGTTTTACTATCGATGATAATGGTGACCGGTCCGTCGTTGATCAGTTCCACCTGCATATCTGCCCCGAATTCGCCGGTCGTAATACGTTTGCCGAGTGCAGTTTCCAGTGTGCAGGTAAAGTCTTCGTAGAGCGGAATCGCCTGTTCGGGTCGCGCTGCACGGATGTACGAAGGTCGATTTCCTTTTTTTGTTAAGGCATGCAAGGTAAACTGACTGATCAATAAAATATCGCCCCCGGTTTCCTGAATGGAGCGATTCATCTTTCCTTCTTCATCGGCGAAGATGCGCAGTTGCACAATCTTCTTGCACAGCGG
>JBIIHN010000153.1:0-4947 GCA_044235745.1 Bacteroidia bacterium | reverse complement strand
CGGATTGAATGTTCCGTTGTTTACCCAATCTTCCTGAAACACCATGTTTACTTTGCCATAGGGGCGATCGAGCATCAGCGTAAAGTTGGGTCTGAATGTTTTGTTAGAGGAAAAGAAGTTATCGCTCACACCGGCACCGGGCACCAATGTACAACCCGTCAATGCTGCTGTTGATGTACTCAGGCAGAGGACGGAACTGAACCCTGTAGTCTGTGTCTGGTTCATTTCATCAACGGTTGATCCTACAGTGCTGTTGTCGTTGAAACAAAGCTGTAACATGATACTTCCTGTTCCATTCCAAACGATAGGTGCATTAAATACGATGGTATTTGCGCCCAGTACTGTAGAGAACGAAGCAGGACCAAATACAGTGGTCAGCGCATTCGTCTTTGGAACATTGTTGGTGAAAGATGCTGTCGCACCCAGCTGAGCAAAACCAATGGTGAAGTTCTCAAACGGAGCAGTACTTCCCTTTGCGACGATGTTAAACTTAAGTCCCGTAATACGGTCACCGGTCTGAAATCCCATCGCCAGCAATTCCGCTCGGGAATAAATAATCTGTGTACGGGCATCCGTTGAAGCGCTTTTGAAAGGAGTAATCAAAATATTGTTCAACGTTCCGGTACCCATACTCACATCCGACTTCATTTCACTCTTAACATTTATATGTCCGTTATTGGCAATATCACCTCGTACCTTCAACGATACGGCCGCCGGGGACGGAGCATTCAACATCAACGTATCGAGTGTGGATACGCTCAGTGTATTTACGAAGGCCGCCACCTGCGACTTAATGGTTGGAGTGAAATAAGGACGTGTTGGTACCCCCGCAGGAGGAAACACCTGTGCCCGGTCGATCACGGCATTATCAGCAAACTGTGGTATTCCTCCGCACCAATTGATCGCATTGTTCCAGTCGTCGGTAATACCCAGCCACAATTTCTGTGTGGTAGAAACACAAGTAGGAGTAATGGCCACAAAGAAATCTTCCGTTTCACCGAAGTCATACTGCGCACAGGGATCGATATTTGAAACCGACCAGACTTCACGAACACGCATCCGTGTAATGCCTGTATAGAGATTGATGGGAACTGTAAAATTGATCGGAGCCGAAGCGTTGGCTAACAGATTTACCTGTCCAAGCTTTTCACCGGCATCGGCAAAATCACCATCACGGTTAAAATCGATGAAGGCGGCAATATTGTTACCGGAAGATCTTGCTCCGGCCTGCACTGTTATCGTATATGCCGCACCCTGATTCAAGGCAACTGTTCTTGCACTCACGATCGGCCATAACTCGTAGGAAGAAGGAAATGCCGTAAAATCGCATCCGCTACCACCGTTTTCCAGCAGACAAGGAAGATTGGTAGGCAAGCCGGTATTGTTATTCGATGGTTGAGTAGCCGGCATTCCGCCCTGAATATTGGTGTTGATGGATGTTCCGGAAGCACCGTTGAGAACAACCGATTGAATATAATCATTACCGGAATAGCTGCCGTTCAACCAGGAGGTACCGGAGGTATATGGGCTTGAACAATACGCCAAATCAATCAAAACGCCTCCGGCAATTGAAAATCCATTATCACCGGGTTCTAACGGTGATGCACTACCGACGTTTGAAGGACAAACGGTATTACTGCCACCAATTGCTGCGCCCCGGAAATCCGCATCAACAAAATTGCCTTGGGCTGCAGTGGGCTTGATATCGTAGGTCAGCCAGAAGTAGGTAGTATCATACTCCAGATAAAAACAGGAAGCCGCATTATTGGAAAAGTTCAGGTTGGTCCCCGGAACAGGAATAGCCGAACCGAATTTCTGTGAAGGATAAGATGCGGATGATCCGGTTGCGGGGAATGGAGAAACATACGAGGTATCAAACAGCGGGCTGCCACCGGTATAATAAATCCGCGCATTGGCGATATCTCCCAGGTTGGACGTGCCATTCGTATTTAACAGCAGCGAATCAAGTTTTACAGCAGTAGTGAGGGCGGAATTTGATGTATTAATTACTCCGCAACCACTGTTTCCTCCCACCGCACATCGAACTCCTACGATCCATTGATTCGTTGTATTGTTGCCCACCGGGTTAGGGTTCTGTAAAAACAGACTCATACTAACATCTGTAATATTCATTGGAGATGGATAGGTATTAACCTGGAACTGATCGATATAAATATTATTACCAGTCGCACTTACTCCTACAAGAATGAAATAATAACGGTTTCCGTTATACTGAGCAGCGGGTAAAACATACGCATAATCATTCCAGGTGTTAGCAGCAGCAACAGGCTGTCCATTGTTGTTTCTTGAAATGGAACTCGTTCCCAGACTATTCGTCAAGAGAGTAGCGCCCGTCAAAGAAGGTACAGTGTTTATGTAAACCAGAATACGGTCATCTAAACCCGGATCGCCATTATCTCTGTACATAAAGAACTTCATGAAAGGATCCGCCCCACCATTGTTGCTGAAATCATAGGGTTTTGTGATGATCACTGCTGTATCACTTGCTGAGGCTGAATTCAACATCAGCAATCGGTTTCCGCCACCAGGACTTGCTCCGGGTGACGGGTTAACCGCCTGTGAAAAATCGATAGAAGAAAACGTCGCGATCTGTGAGGAGCCGGTACGTTGATTTCTCCAGCCGGGTGAGGGGAAGATCGATCTGCTTTCGAACGACTCCGACTGCAGAACACTTTGCGCTGAAGCTGCTGTTATGGAACAGACAACTGAACAGAGCAGAATTAAGAGATGTTTTTTCATGGTTGCTGGTTTGGTGTTGAACACATCTCTTCGTGACTTATTTCGGTCTATAAGGACGAAGAATGGTAAAGGGACCTCTAAGTTAGCTTTTTATTGCAAAAAAGCACTATTAGGTAACAAAAAAGGCCGAATATCGGCTTGAAAAACCTGCAGTTATCTGGCATATTTGATATAAAAAGTGCTTAGGGGATCATGGATTCAGTAAATTTCGATTTAGGGTATTGGTAAAATAAATGAAAAATATTGTCTAAATGTTCTCTGGCCCTGAAAGAAAAGGGCAACTCTTTACCGGAGCTGCCCTTTCGATACAAACAAATTTTCTTTAATCGTTTTTAATCAGGCGAAGTGTTTTCACCTCTTCATCTGTTTTTACAACCAGAAAATAAACGCCCTGTGCGCCATGGCTCACATCTACGTTAAAGCGGTATTCGCCGGCCGGTGTTTCACGTTGTTGAATGATGCTCATCACCTGTTTACCGGTTGCATCCATCAGGGTGATATCCATGAATCCATCTTTCTCCAACTTCACAAGCGCATCAAACCGGTTAGTAAACGGGTTGGGCATTACCTGTACGAACGATGTGCCGCTGTTAACATTATCCTTAATTCGGGCCGGATCAGGAGCTGCAATGGCCAGTGGGGTACAGTTGTCAAACTGCGTCTGAAATTTACTTCCTGCTTTCGCCCAGAATCCTGGTTTCATCGTGTGCAATGAGCCTGCTCTCCACACAACATTAGAACCACTGTTCATAACGTAGGTAGACAGGTTGTTGATTTCAGTAATAGCAAGGACATCTCCAAACTCACCGTCATCGTGGGTGAATGCCGGAAAAGACTTTATAGATAATGTAGTCTCTAGTCCGCTAATAGCCAATCTGGAGGCCTCGTGCGCACTTTCATTATCTGCTGAACCTGAAGTCCCGGTGGAAACACCAAGATACGTTACAGCAGGATTGGAAAAATACGCTACGCGGGTACATCCGGAAGCACCACAGGCATCCGAATACGCCATCACAGTACGATAACTTCCGGTCACCGTTTTCCCGTGTCCATACGCGTAGGGTGTATTCGTCGCATCTACAAACACATCATGACGGGCACCATAAAGGTGTCCTAACTCGTGCGGGAACGTAAGATTACCCACCGCACAACCACGGTCAGTCACACAGAAGGCATCTGAGTAAACAGAAATAGAAACATTCCAGGCCTCTCCGCAACCATTGCTAAGGTTGTTTACCAGCAAATGGCATAAATCCGCATCGTAGTATGTTCTCCATGTTGAGACTTCATCCATCTGACCGTCGGAGATATCTCTGAATGCTGTTTTATCGGTCGTGGAGTTGCCACTCTCGGCATAGCTGGTTTCATACGCGCAAGCCAACTCTACCTGAAAGTTAACATTACTGTTGGCAAACGAGGTATTATTCGCCTGAATGCACGATTGAGCAAAACCGATGGGATCCGCAATGTTGGCCGCGAAATCATCTGTATAGGCTACTAAAACCCTTACTTTACAATCACCGGCCAATACTTGTTCCGGAGAAATAAGCGTATTTGTTTCCTTGTCGAGACGAGGCTCTTCCTTTGTTCCGTTTCGTTCTTCTCCCTTTTCAATCATATCACGATAGCCTTCATCTGTTTCATCATGAGGGAACACCGTTGTATTTAGCAGCAACAAAATATGCATGTCGCCGGTGAGAGGATAGATCATATAGCTGAACTGATCGCAGCCCAAACGTGCCGTTACCATTCCATCGTGCAGGGCAAAGATGAAATCGCCAGCGCCATTGTAGAATTTGCCGGAACCGGATAATGTAGATCCGAAGGTTCGCTCATAACGAAGTTCTGATATGAGGATCTGATCTCCGTTAGGCATCGTAAAATTCAGAGAAGATACTTGTTGTCTTAAGACAGCAGGGTCCAGTTGTATATACCAATGTCCCTGTGTTGTTTCTTCCTGAATCTGCACATTCGCGAAATGTCGTTGCTTCTCGCTTAGCGTGGGGTTATTGAGTATGCTGTTGAATGATTGTGCTTCAGCCATGGTCAGACTTAACAAAAGCCATAACACGGTTACAACACTTCTATTCAATGCACGAACCCGTTCTATTCCTTTTTTCATAGGATGATGTTTTTCGGGTTGTTTGATTATTTATTTTCAATAGCAGATACACGCTGTTGCAGTAA
>JBIIHN010000152.1:0-4963 GCA_044235745.1 Bacteroidia bacterium | reverse complement strand
CGGTATCTGGGGAAACGTACTCCTAACTTCCTTTATCAACCGGCCGGTACACTGAAGATTAAATCGTTCCTGAAAAACTACCGTTTATCTGACGATATTGCCTTTCGATTCAGCGATCGTAACTGGAGTGAATGGCCATTACATGCCGATACATTTGCCTCCTGGGTGCATAAAGTGGCCGGTAACGGTGAAGTGGTTAACCTCTTTATGGATTATGAAACTTTCGGTGAACATCAGTGGGAAGAAACCGGAATTTTTGATTTTCTCGATCATCTTCCAAAAGAGATTCTTAAGCATAGCGATTTTGATTTTAAAACTATATCTGAAGCAGCCGATCAATACAAGGTAAGAGATATTTACGATGTTCCGGAATATTCCAGCTGGGCCGATGCAGAAAGAGATTTAAGTGCCTGGCTGAGTAATCCTATGGAAAAAGAGGCCGCCAAACGTATTTTCCAGTTGGAAGAGAAAGTACTAAAGTGTGGTAACAATGACCTGATGGATGTCTGGGGTAAACTTCAAACAAGTGATCACCTCTATTACATGTGTACAAAATTTTGGAGTGACGGTGATGTGCACAAGTATTTCAGTCCTTACGATTCACCGTATGATGCCTATATTTATTTCATGAATGTACTGGCAGATTTTGAAACAACCGTTGAAGAAGCGTATAAAGAGGTAAAATCAGGCAAGAAGTCTGTGAAGAAAAAAGAAACGGCAGCAGAGTAAATCAGAATTTATTATTCCTTAGTACATAGCATTCATGGCCAGCGGACATATTAACCATAACCGGATCACAGCTGCCGGATTATTGGTTACCTTAGGTATCATCTATGGTGATATCGGTACTTCACCCTTGTATGTAATGAGTGCGATAATCGGATCGCGTGTGATTGATGAATCGTTGGTGTTGGGTGGTTTGTCATGCGTTTTTTGGACGATTACCATTCTTACAACCATAAAGTATATCGTTTTAACCTTACGGGCCGATAATAAAGGTGAAGGTGGGATTTTTTCTCTCTATGCACTGGTCCGGAAAATGCACATTAAATGGCTGGCAATTCCGGCTATGCTTGGCGGGGCCGCCTTGCTGGCAGATGGGATCATTACTCCCCCTATCTCCGTGGCATCTGCGGTAGAAGGGCTGCGTTCCATCAACCCTGATATACCTACCGTACCGATTGTAATAACGATTCTTTTCCTGCTCTTTTTTATTCAGCAGTTCGGTACAAAGTTCGTTGGGCGTTTTTTCGGACCCATCATGCTGGTTTGGTTTTCCATGCTGCTGATACTTGGAGTGAAAGAAGTAATATCCTACACTAGTGTTTTGAAGGCGGTTAATCCATACTATGCCTGGGAACTGCTTGTTCATTACAAAGAAGGATTCTGGTTGTTGGGTGCTGTATTCTTATGTACCACAGGAGCGGAAGCTCTGTATTCAGATTTAGGTCATTGTGGAAGAAATAACATCAGAGGAAGCTGGACGTTCGTAAAGTTGGCTTTATTGGCCAATTATTTCGGACAAGGGGCATGGCTTTTAAATCATACCGGAGAAACGTTGGGGACGGTAAAGCCCTTTTTTGCAATAATGCCGGAGTGGTTTCTGCTTACAGGAATCATTATTGCGACTGCCGCGGCCATCGTGGCTTCCCAGGCCTTTATCTCAGGCACCTTTACACTCATCAATGAAGGTATGCGCCTCGATTTTCTTCCGAAAGGCCGCATCGAATATCCAACGGATCTCCGGGGTCAATTATATATCCCATCCATAAACTGGCTGCTTTGTTTTGGTTGCATTGGCATTGTCTGGTATTTTCAGGAATCCTCGAATATGGAGGCTGCTTATGGTCTGGCTATCGTGTTGACGATGATCATGACCACCGTACTGCTGACTTATTTTCTCTACCTGAAAAAATATCCACGGTGGCTGGTTACGTCCTTGTTTTTAACTTTTATTGCAATAGAATCATCGTTCCTGATTGCCAATTTGAGTAAATTCTCTCATGGTGGTTATGTTACCGTTTTTCTCGCAACCGGAATTATTGCCATTATGTGGGTTTGGTACGAGGCCAGAAAAATCCGATCCTCGCTGGTTGTATTTGTGCAACTGGACAAATACTATGATATAATTTCAGACATGAGCGCTGATGAGCAGATCCCAAAGTATGCAACCCACCTTGTTTATCTCACCAGTGCTCATCAGGAGAATCAGGTAGAAAACAAAATCATCTATTCCATTCTGAATAAACAACCGAAACGTGCCGATATTTACTGGTTAGTGCATGTAGATGTGCTGGACGAACCTTATACAATGGAGTATAAAGTAAGGGAGTTAGTGAAAGACAAAATTATTCATGTGCGGTTCAGGATTGGCTTCAGGGTGGAGCCGCATATTAACCTGATGTTCCGGCAGGTAGTGATGGATATGGAGCAGTCCGGTGAAGTCGATACGGAAAGCCGTTATGTTTCTCTGAAGAATATACATCTCAGCGGCGACTTCCGTTTCGTTGTCATGGAGAAGTTCCTGTCATATGAAAACACCCTGAATATTTATACTAAGTTTATTCTGAATATTTACTTCCTTATAAAAAGATTCAGTTTAAGTGAAGAAAAGGCTTTCGGCCTGGATTCAAGTTTTGTTACTGTTGAGAAAGTTCCATTGATAGTTACACCTCCGGGATCTTATAAATTTCAACGAATAGAGTCCTAAAAAAAACAGGCGGGATCTCCGCCTGTTTTTTTACTTCTTAGGGGTGATTACTGCTTGAATATCTTTTTGAGTGACTTTCCTTCGCTTGTTTCTATCAATAACTGATATACTCCGGAAGGTACAGAAGAAGGGATCTCCAGACTGTAAACGGAAGTGCCCGGTGTACCATCGAAGGTTTCATTTACATTCATCAATCTGCCATTTAAGTCCATTAACCGGATGGAGACATTTGAAGCTTCTTTCAATTCTGCTTTTACATGAATACGGTCAACAACTGGATTTGGGAAAACAGAGATGGTATTATCAATCGAGTTTTCCGCAATACCAACACCTGTACTTTCATTAACGGTAAGGGTGTTTAACCGTACAATGTCTCCGGAAGAATTACTTTGTCCATTTGTATAGTTAAACGCTCCGTAAAAAGTAACGTCACCGGTTCCGGCGGCCGGTGCTGTCCAATTGAAACTCCATGTACGGGAATTGTTTGATCCTGCCGCGCCGGCTGTTGTATGCGTCACATATTTGGTACTTACAATCTTCGTCGCTGTCGCATTCGTTATTGCCAGACTACCTAATAACTGACCATTTGCAGCCTGTGGTGAAATCTGGAAACCGAACTTATTGATTCCTGTTTGTGAAACGGTAGCGGTGATGGTGTACGTTTGTCCAGGTACATATCCGGATGATGGTACATTAGATGTAATAATCTGAGATGGAGAAACAGTGGCCGTTCCGGAATGGCAACCGGAAGAGGCACAGTTTAGTCCGTCTGCAGGTGAACCGGTTCGCCCTGCCGGCGCTCCGGATGTGTTGGAAATGGCGGTGTTCTTAGCCGAATCCATAAGCACTAACCCAATAACGAGGGCGAGGCTAACCAGTGTAATTGTTTTTTTCATACGCGTGTGTTTATAAAGGGTCTTCAATGATAACTGATTTTTGTCATTTTTGTTTAATGGATTTGTAAAAAAATGTCTTGAAAATCAATAGAATCCTAAGCTTGACCTAACAAAATCAGGATTTTATACCTTCGTCGTTCATATTCCCATGAAAAACCCTGCCGAAAGAATTAATGAGTTAATCCAACAGATTAATGAACATAACTATCGATATTATGTACTCGCAGAACCTGTGATCAGTGATTTTGAGTTTGATCAATTACTGGTGGAGTTGACGGAACTGGAAAGGAAACATCCCGATTTGCAACAACCCGACTCCCCTACCCTCCGAGTGGGTGGAGAGATTACGAAGTCTTTTCAAACGGTGGTGCATAAGTTTCCGATGCTTTCACTCGGTAATACCTATTCTGAGCAAGAACTGACCGACTTCGACGACCGTATCAGAAAATTGATTCCGGGTGAGCAGTTTGAATATGTGTGTGAATTGAAATTTGATGGGGTGGCGATTGGTCTTACCTACCGGAAAGGAATACTTGTGCAGGCGGTTACCAGAGGTGATGGCGTTCAGGGTGATGATGTAACCGTCAATGTGAAGACCATTCGATCTATTCCGCTGAGGCTTCATGGAACGGATTGGCCGGAAGAGTTTGAAATCAGAGGTGAAATTATTCTGCCCCGTCCGGAATTCAACCGAATCAATGAAGAGAGGAATGATATTGGTGAGCCACTACTCGCGAATCCGCGTAATGCAGCGGCAGGCACACTAAAATTGCAGGATAGTGCAGAGGTGGGTCGCCGGAAACTGGATTGCTTTCTCTATGCCGTTTATGGCGATAACCTGCCCTATCCTACCCATGAATCGGCATTAATGGCGGCTGCTTCTTGGGGCTTTAAAGTATCCAAAGACCATGCTGTTTGTTCGTCAATTTCGGACGTGTTTAAATTTATTCATCACTGGGATACAGCCCGGCTTTCACTGGATTATGACACCGATGGCGTTGTGATCAAGGTAAATCAGTTCCGCCTTCAGCAGGAACTGGGTTTTACTGCGAAATCTCCAAGGTGGGCGATTGCCTATAAATACAAGGCTCAATCTGCATCGACCGTGCTAAATGATGTCATTTTTCAGGTTGGGCGTACCGGTGCCATCACTCCGGTAGCGAACCTGCATCCGGTATTGCTTGCCGGTACTACCGTAAAACGTGCTTCGCTTCATAATGCCGATCAGATTGAAAAACTCGACCTTCATGAGGGCGATACAGTGTTTGTAGAGAAAGGAGGTGAAATCATTCCAAAAATCACCGGAGTGGATATCAGTAAACGAGCACCGGAGGCACTGCCGGTTAAATTTATTGAG
>JBIIHN010000151.1:0-4972 GCA_044235745.1 Bacteroidia bacterium | reverse complement strand
TCCGTATGCCTGTAGTCCATAACTCGGCTGATCATGTCCGAGTCGTTGTGCCAACGCGTGATACTTAAATACATTTCCGCTGATTCCATGAGCAAAATACAATGGCTTGTTTTTTCCTGATGTATGGAGAGGAACAATCGGATTCCAGTGTTCCTCCGTTTCTGGATTTTCATAAAGGACACTGAGCTTACGCACAGTTGGAGAAGTAAATAAAACTGCGAGTGGTAGTTTGACTCCTGTTAGTTTTTCCAGGTCCACCATAATTTTTACCGCCAAAATGGAGTGACCACCCAGTTCAAAGAAATCATCATCCAGACGGATATTTCCTACCTGCAGTGCCTCTTCCCAGAGCTTCTTAATCAACTCCTGCGTCGGATTTAGTGATTCCTGTTCAGTGCTTACTGAAGCCGATGCCGACTTCTGTTCACCAGGCTTTGGCAACGCGTTTCTATTAATCTTTCCATTGGGAGTAAGCGGAAATGATGAAAGCCGAATCCATTGCGAAGGAATCATATAGTCAGGCATATTCGCTGACATACGCTGTTTACAGGCCTGAACAATCATGCCATCATCTGTTACAGGATCGGCCGCGGTATACCATACTACCAAAACATTCTGACCACTTTTATCCGGTACTGCCATCACAACTGACTGAGCAACATCCGGACAACCATTTAGCGCGGTTTCAATTTCACCGAGCTCTATACGATAGCCGCGGATTTTGACCTGATAATCGAAGCGGTTCAAAAAGTAGAATCTTCCCTCGGCATCCATTAATACACGGTCACCTGTACGGTAGGCCATTCCTTCTCCATCGGGAGATGGGATAAACTTCTCAGCATTCAGTTCCGGACGATTCAGATACCCGCAGGCGACACCCGCGCCCGAAATCCAAAGTTCTCCCGCTACACCGATCGGACATGCACTACCGTTAGCATCCATCACAAATAATTTTGTGTTAGCTACCGGACGACCGATGCTCATAATACCATTTCTGTTTCTGTCAAGTGTTTCATGAGTAACCAATGAAATAGTTGACCAGATCGTAGTTTCTGTCGGACCGTAAAGGTTCCAGATTTCACGGGTAGATTTTAATAATTTCTCTGCAAGTTCAATCCGGAGTGCTTCACCACCGCAGAGAACAGCCAGATCTTGCTTTCCCTTCCAGCCACCATGAAACAATAACTCATAGGTTGCCGGAGTAGCCTGCATAAAACGAATGGCATTCTTCTCAATATAATTTGCCATCCAGGCCGGATCCATGGCCTGTTCTTTCGTAGCAAGGTGAACACACGCTCCATGGATAAGCGGCATAAATAACTCCAATACGGAGATATCAAAAGATATGGTAGTGATGGCAAGAAACTTTTCCTCACGATCCAGCCCCATTTTGGGCGCCAGATCGTTCAAGAGGTTAGTCACACCTGAATGTTTAACCAACACACCTTTCGGTTTACCGGTTGAACCGGATGTATAAAGTACATATGCCGGTGTATCGACTGTTACCGGATAGTGCACGATCGCTTTTTCAGGCTTCGCTTTGATAAAATCTTCGAAATAATAAACTTTCTCTTCAGGAAACTTTAGTTGATCCTGTAATTCTCTCGTAATGATAACCAGAGGTGCCTCCGCATCTTCTACCATAAATTGAAGCCGGTCCGGCGGGAAACCCGGATCAAGTGGCAGGTAGGCGGCTCCGGATCTGAGAATGGCTAACAATGTTACCGGTAAATCAACCGTACGAGGTAAACATACACCTACGAATTTTCCGGGACCGATATTCATTCCTTGCAGCACTGCAGCACGAAGAAATGATAACATGTCCAATTCCTCATAGGTAACCGTTCTCCCCTGCGAAACAATTGCCGGATGGTTTACACGTAAAATCGGTAATACCGATTGAATGCATTCATGAATGCCCAGAGGCTTTTCAAAATGAAGTTGTGTGCTATTGATTCTTGTTAAAAACTGCTCTTCTTCTTCCGGGACAATATTTATTCTCCCGATAATCGCATCAGGGTTTCTCACCACACCTTCCATCAATGTGACGAATTCTTCCATCCTGCGTTGCATCATTTTCTCATCGAAAAGATCATTATTGAAGGTACATTCAAGCGTCAGTTCATCGCCCTGACCGGAGGCATTCAGGAAGATTTCGAAATTCTCAAAATAACGGGGGTTTGTTGTGAGTTTAAACTGACAACCTTCGAAATGGAAACCTTCCGTAAATCCGATATCCACATTCATGACAACAGGCACCAGCGGAATTCTGGAAGGATCGCGATGAATATTCAGTTTTTGAATAAGGCTCCCAAACGTAAATTGTTGATGGTCGAAAGCATCAAACATATACGATTTACGCTTTTTCAGATATTCTGTAAACTTCAGTTGGGGATCTACATGTGTCCGTAAAGGCAGTAAGTTAACACAGTGTCCCACCAGATTGTAAAGTCCCTCCACATTCTGTCCGGCCGCAGGAAGTCCGATTACCAATTCTTCTTGTCCGGTAACCCGATACACGAACGATTCAAATGCCGACAGCATGAGCGTTACAAAACTGGTATTGGTTTTTTTGCTTAGCTGGCGCAACGCTGATACTGTCGAAGCAGGAACCGCTACATCAATGCGGCGGGCATGAAAACTACGCAATGCCGGTCGGTGATAGTCAATAGGAAACTCCACTACCGGTATCTCTCCCTGATATTGCCGGATCCAGTATTTCTCCACTTCCTGATGCTCCGCGCTATGCTGCCATTTTTCCTGTTGGACGGCATAGTCAGCAAATTTTACAGGTTGCTCAAGCGTTGCAACCTGTTGTTTTATCATCGCCGAATAGAATGCACTCAAATCCCGGATGAGCAGACTTAAGGACCAACCATCACAGACAATATGGTGTCCGGTAATAATCAGCGCATAATCATGATCATTAAAAGCGATCAATAATGCACGGATCAACGGACCCTTAGACAAGTTGAATGCATGCAGCGTTGCTTCTCTCGCGAATTTAGCGATGAGCATAGCCGGATCATCATAACTTTCTGCCTGAATTTCTTCCCATGGAGTAACAACAAACGGAGCGATGGAAACGGTTGTACCATCTTCTGAAAATAACATCCGCAATGCATCATGCCGGAGAATTACCTGTTCAAATGCATTTTTCAGGAATTCGCGGTGGAGCGGTCCGGACAAACGGATCGTTACCGATTCGTTATATGCGCAGTTAGCGCCATCACCACCCAATTGAACAGATGTAAATATTTCGCGCTGCGCTTCTGTTGAAGGCAACGTAATCATCATTGATGCAAAAGGATCGAAATCTACTGCTTCAAACGTAAAACCGATGGGAGTACCGGACATAAAAGATCTATTAATTTAATTCATGTTTAACTTAAGATATTTACCGGGACGCGCAGGATCCGGAACGAACCAACCCGGTGTACCATCCGGATTTTTGCCCATCATGGCGCCCGGTACCGGAGGCTTTGTCGCGTCAAACACGATACCAAAGGGAACTGCTACACCGTTCACTTTTATCCCTGATGCTATGCCGGGTAAAAAGCCTTGCTCAACGAGTTCCAGCAGTGTTTCCTTAAAACTCCTGGCGATCTGTTCAATATCTTCTCTGGTATGAGCTTCTGTGAGGAAACACGGGAATCCGTCGTACACATGAATTCCTTTATGGCGGAGTAGAATATAAATCAGATCCGTGTTTGCGAGGTCTGCTTCATATTTTGGTTTGAAGAGCGAACCGAAGTGAACAATATGAAAAGGTGTTTTGATGGAATCAGCAAATGTATTGATTTCATTCGCGAGCCATGCTGTATTCCGGTTGAGCGTCTCCTGTAGTGCATGCCCTTTTTCTTTCATGTGAAGAAGAGATGCTTTTGCTGCGGCCAGCGCAAACGGATGTCGAACGAATGTACCCGCAAAATAGGTCACCCCGGCTTCCGGGACTGAGGCATCTCCATATTGCCAGAATCCGCCATCGAGGGTATCCATGTATTCCTTTTTACCGGCAATAACCCCGATGGGCATTCCACCCCCAACTACTTTTCCATAGGTTCCCAGATCCGCTTTAATACCAAAATACTCCTGAGCACCCCCCGGCATTGCACGAAAACCGGTAATCACTTCATCAAAGATGAGCAGCGCTCCATTTTCTGCGGTGATCTTGCGTACCTCATGCAGAAACTCCTTCGGGTGAAAATCTGCACGACGGCTCTGAACAGGTTCAACCAGCACAGCGGCAATTTCATCCGCATGCTTGCGAATGATCTCTAACGATTCCGGAGTGCCGTAATCTATTACAAGCATGTTCTGCACACTCGCCGGCATGATACCGGCAGCAGCGGGAACAGGTTTTAGCTTCTTTGTACCACGCACAATCACCTCATCGTTGATGCCATGATAGGAGCCGTTAAAACTGATGATCAATGAGCGACCTGTGACCGTTCGGGCAATACGCATGGCGCCGAGCACAGCTTCGGATCCTGTATTGCATAAACCTGCGCGATCGAAACCGGTAAACTCGCAAACCATCCTGGCCACATCACCTGCCAATTCATGCTGAGGACCCAGTTCATACCCTTTCTTGAGTTGATCTTCGATCGCCTTTACAATAAAATCAGGATTGTGTCCGAACATATTTGAGCCGAAGCCATTGAGTATGTCGATGTATTCATTTCCATCAATATCCCAGATACGTGATCCGAGTGATCGGCCCACTACCGGCTGATAGATCATTTCTTTGAGATGTGGCTTAAATCCGGTTACCACGCGGGGATCGGCCAGATGAGCACGATGCTGCTGCGTGTACTCTTTACTTTTAATTGTTTTCTGATTATACGTCTTTGTCAGATTGGCCAGCCATTGTTGTTGCGTTGCACTGAATTGTCCTGTCTGACTTTTTTCAATTCTCGCTACAGCACCAAATGGTTTCTTTACTTCTTTTTCTTCTTCCGCACTCGTAAAA
>JBIIHN010000315.1:0-3246 GCA_044235745.1 Bacteroidia bacterium | reverse complement strand
CTTCATCTTCTTCTATTCCTATTTCATGAATGGCATGATGACCGGATACGAGCAGATGACTCAGGTACTCGAAGTGCTGGCCGGTTTCTCTGTTGGTGCTGAATCCATCGCACTGTTCGCACGTGTTGGTGGTGGTATCTATACCAAAGCTGCTGATGTGGGTGCCGATCTGGTGGGTAAAGTTGAAGCAGGTATTCCTGAAGATGATCCCCGTAATCCCGCAACGATTGCTGATAACGTAGGTGATAATGTGGGTGATGTAGCCGGTATGGGTGCTGACCTTTTCGGTTCTTATGTCGCTACCGTTCTTGCTTCAATGGTGCTTGGTAATTATGTGATCCGCGATATGGGCGGTATTCAGGATGCGTTTGGCGGCATCGGACCAATTCTTCTGCCACTTTCCATTGCCGGCGTGGGAATCATCGCTTCTATCATTGGCTCATGGCTCGTGAATGTGAAAGATAATGCAGTTGCTAATACTGATACCGTTCAAGGTGCGCTTAACAGAGGAAACTGGGTTTCTATGCTCCTCGCGTTGGTCGCCTCCTATTTCCTCATTCAGCTGATGCTTCCTGCTCAGATGACGATGAGTGCGTTCAGCAATGGTGCATTCGGCGAGTTGAATACGACGTCCATGAACGTGTTTTGGGCTGTTGTGATCGGTATGTTTGTGGGGGGTGCGATCTCTTACATCACTGAGTTTTATACCGGTCTTGGTAAACGTCCGGTGTTGTCGATTGTACAGAAATCCGCTACCGGTGCTGCTACAAATATCATTGCCGGTCTCGGTACCGGAATGCTCTCTACTGCTACTCCGGTTATTCTTTTTGCAGGTGCGATCTGGGGTGCTTATTCTCTGGCCGGTTTTTATGGCGTTGGTATTGCTGCTTCAGCAATGATGGCTACAACAGCCATGCAGTTGGCGATTGATGCTTTTGGTCCGATCGCAGATAATGCAGGTGGTGTGGCAGAGATGAGTGAACTTCCTTCAGATGTACGTGAGAAAACGGATATCCTCGATTCGGTAGGTAATACAACGGCCGCGATCGGTAAAGGCTTTGCGATCGCCTCCGCTGCTTTAACGGCTCTTGCGCTCTTCGCTGCCTATGTGACCTTCACAGGTATTCAGGGTATCAATATCTTCGATGCAAAAGTGCTGGCAGCCCTCTTCATTGGCGGTATGGTGCCTGTTGTTTTCTCCGCTCTGGCGATGAATTCTGTTGGTAAAGCCGCTATGGATATGGTGAATGAGGTGCGTCGTCAGTTCCGCGAAATACCCGGCATCATGGAAGGTACCGGTACGCCTGATTATGGCCGCTGCGTGGAAATCTCTACCAAGGCCGCTTTGCGCGAAATGTTATTACCCGGTATCATCACGATCGTTTCTCCGATTATCATAGGTATGGTGATGGGTCCGGAAGCTTTGGGTGCGTACATGGCCGGCGTAACGGTAAGTGGCGTTCTTTGGGCGATCTTCCAGAATAATGCCGGTGGTGCATGGGATAATGCTAAAAAGTCTTTTGAGAAAGGCGTAGAAATCGAAGTGAACGGGAAAAAAGAAATTTTCTACAAGAAGTCTGAACCTCATAAAGCTGCCGTGGTAGGTGATACCGTTGGTGATCCCTTTAAAGATACTTCCGGTCCTTCCATGAACATCCTGATTAAACTTTCTTCACTGGTGGGTCTTACCATTGCTCCGCTGATCGCGATCAATGATGGTGGTCACGGCAGCCAGATGAAGGATGATTGTTGTGACGGAAAAGCGAAGATGGAATGCCATGAGTCTATGGGCGGTGGTTGTGAAATGGATGCTGAAGGTAACTGTGTGATCGACTCTGCAACCTGTGCGCAATGGATGTCTGAAGGTAAATGTGATAGCAGCGATTGTGTGAAGATGGAGAATGGCAAGTGCCATATCAAGGCTGCTGCCTGCGAAAAAATGGGAGGATGCAGCAATTCGGATAAGGGAAGCGCCTGCGAGGAAGCCTGCATGGAAAAATGTAAGAAAGAAGGAATTGAGTGCGGCAATGGAAAACCCTGCCCCATGCATAAAGCCGGCTGCGATGAAGCATGCATGAAAGCGTGTAAGGAACAAGGAATCGAATGCGGCAATGGAAAGCCCTGCCCGATGCATAAGGCGTCTGCAATGCATAATTGCAATTCCGGATGTGATCAGGATTGCATAGAAGCTTGTAAATCGGCTGGTAAAAACTGTGAAGGTAAGTCCGACGACTGTTGTACCAGTTGATCATTCTTCCCTTAACGAGAATAACGCCACCCGAAGGGGTGGCTTTTTTTTGCTTCATTATTACTGAAAAATCCTCCGGTCCGTAAATCCGGTCATCTGATTATATTTGACCTATGTCTGCGAAAGGAAAGAAAGGCCCGGCATTAAATTCATCATCCGGCAATACATCTTCCGGTGCTCTGCCCTGGAATACACTCTATCTGGCAGTGGCATTCTTCACTCTTTTGCTTTATGCCAACACCATCGGTCACGATTTCACCGTTGACGATGGTACCGTTATTAAAAACAACCGATTTACCGTGAAAGGTGTTGATGGACTGGGCGACATCTTTTCACATTCTTATCGTGCCGGTTTCTGGGATCGCAAAGAAGGTTTGTATCGTCCCTTGTCAGTGGCCATGTTCGCGCTGGAATGGGAACTGGCCCCGGGAAATCCTCTGCCCGGTCATGTGATCAATATCCTCCTGTACATGCTGACCGCTGTGCTGCTATTGCGGTTGTTGCGTAAGTTGCTCATTCGGCTGCATCCACTCATTCCTGTTGCCGTTACGTTGTTGTGGATTGCTCATCCGCTGCATACCGAAGTAGTGGCCAATATCAAAAGCCGTGATGAACTGCTCAGCTTCTTCCTTGGTATATTGACCCTGGATCTTGTATTGTCGTATCATCGCGATCGCAAGATCCTCCCTTTGATTTTGTCGGCAGGGACCTATTTCCTCGCCCTACTTTCCAAAGAGAGCTCTGTAACCTGGGCCGGCGTTTTTCCGCTTGCACTCTGGTGTTTTACGGATATGGACCTTAAAACAGTCGCTAAGCGTTCCACTCTCTATGTCATGCTGATCGGTGTATTTTTCCTGCTGCGGATTGCTGTAATCGGCGAAGTGGCCGGTGGCTATGAATTGATGCTCATCAACAATTCGCTGGTGGGGGCACCCGATACCGTTAGCCGGCTGGCTACAGCATTTTTTATCATGGGTAAATATCTCCTCTTGTTTATC
>JBIIHN010000150.1:0-5019 GCA_044235745.1 Bacteroidia bacterium | reverse complement strand
TTTCCTTATGCTTGGTAATCTGGCGGCGCAAAGCCTCTACCGCATTATCCGTGGCTTCCTCAAAGGTTTTGCACTGCTCTTTGGCAAAAAGTGTTTTGCCTGGCGTATAGATTTTTATTTCAGCGATTTTATTGTCACCTGCATCGGATTTATCCAGTCGCAGAAATACTTCACTATCAATGATAGATTCGTAATAATGAGATAATTTGTCCACTTTGTCTTCGATGAAATTAATCAACTTCCGATCTGCGTCGAAGTGGATGGATTGAACTTTCACTTTCATAGTCGTCTTGTTTTAAAGTGTTATGCCTTGGGAAATGCCTGTTTATAGATTTCCTTCAGCTTTTCTATGGAGTTATGTGTGTATACCTGCGTTGCTGCCAGACTACTATGTCCCAACAACTCTTTGATTGCATTGATATCCGCACCATGGTTGAGCATGGCAGTCGCAAAACTGTGTCGTAAAACGTGGGGACTTCTTTTTTCACCGGTGGAGACACGGCTGATGCTTGCTTTTACCAGTTTGTAAACGATACCCGGGGTGATTTGGTTACCATGGCTGTCGGTAAAGAAAAAGTCGCAGGACTGTCCCTTCATTGTTAAAAAATCAGATCGCACACTCAGGTATTCCTGTAATACCGATTTAAATTTCATCGTAAGCGGTATCTGCCGGACTTTGTTTCGCTTCCCCAGAACAGTAACGGTCAGACTGTACAGATTGACGTCACTGACTTTAAGGTTTATCAACTCCGATAAACGAACACCGGTCCGGTAGAAAAAATCAACGATCAGAAAGTTGCGAAAAGACTCATAATCCTTCTCTTCCGGCTCCTCGATTGAAAAAAGGAGCTCCATCTTCTTCTCATCTATATATTCCGGAAGCTTCTTCTTTGTTTTTGGGGCCTGGACCTTGAGCATCGGACTTCGTTCCATTCTCCCTGTCTTTATCATGTAGCGATAAAATGTTCGGAGTGCGGTGATTTTTCTGTTGACCGAACGAGGATCCATGCCGGATTCCATCATGGAGACGATCCAGGACCGGATCATCATGTGATTGGCCTCCTCCAATGCCGAAAGCTGATACTGGGTAATTAAAAAATCGCTGAATTGAATCAGATCTGTTTCATAAGCGATGACCGTATGTCTTGAACTTCTTTTTTCAAACTGCAGATATTCCAGAAATAAAGCCAGATCCTTACTCATCGCTACAACTGATTTACACTATCGAAGTAGGCTAAAGATACAACCAACCTATCCCCATTACCAAAGAAAAACGGAATAAATTAAAGAAAGTTGTTCAACACCGCGAACTTATAACTATTGAAAAGGGCAGAAATACGGGGTTCACCAAAAAATAAAAATCCGGGCTCAGTTTTGAACCCGGATTAGATATCCTGAAATCAGACAGATTATGCCTGAGTAGCCTGAAGCTGAAGGTGATTTTTATAAATCGCCTTTTTGATTTCTGTACGACGAGCCACGGATGGCTTTTCAAATGCCTGACGGGCACGCAATTGCTTTACAGTACCGGTCTTCTCAAATTTCTTCTTGTACTTTTTGAGGGCCTTGTCTATGGTCTCGTTTTCTTTAATTGGTACAATGATCATGTGAACTTTCTGAATTGGAGTGCAAAGATACACACTCTTTTGGTTTAATCAAGTAATTCAAAGGATTTTTTAATGGAACAATCCGCTTTTGCGAACAAACAACAAGTTACTGACTATCAATTGATTTTAGTTGTATTGAAAAAGTTCTTTCAGTTCAGCGACGGTAGCTTTATAGTCTGCCTCCAGTTGCATACATAACCCGTACAAGCCGGAGGTCTCAAGATTCCGGCCCTTTTTTTCGATATCCCTACAGATTTCTGACAATCGTAAAGCACCGATATTGAGACTGGTTCCTTTGAGCTTGTGGGCCGCCTTCCACATGGACGAAAAATCACCTGAATCGAGCGCATTGCGGATGATTTCGATATCGGCCGGTGCCTGACGCATAAACATCTCCAATACCTGCTGTAAAAATCCGGGATCTGTTGACTTGCCGATGTCCATCAGTCGTTGAATCGCTGTTTGATCCAGCAAGGTATTTGATCCGTCTTTCGAATGAGCATTTTGCTTATTTGTTGATTGCATCTCGGTTCTTTTTTGCACTGACCATTTTCTGATCATCCCTTCAATCTCCTCCAGCATGATGGGTTTTGCGATATAATCATCCATACCGGCATCACGGCAGGCATCCTTATCATCTTGCCCTGCGAAGGCGGTCATGGCGATGATTGCCGGCTGAGCACCTTTAAGCTCTGCTCTCCGTATTTGACGGGTGGCTTCCAATCCGTCCCATTCCGGCATCTGAACATCCATGAATACGAGATCAAAGGCTTCGAGTTTCAGTAATTCATATGCTTCTTTTCCATTCCCTACCGCATGCACTGAATAACCCAGCCGCTCAAATAATTTACCGGCCAGCAATCGATTGATATCGTTATCCTCTGCTAATAAAATGCGGGCAGGAAACTCTTCCGAAAGTTTTGTATCCTGTTCGTGCCGTTTATCCTGAACAACTTTTGGTGGCAGAGGTGATTTTACCGGAGTTTCAGATGTCTCCATTACCTGTACAGTAAAGAAAAACGTACTTCCTGCACCCGGCTGGCTCTCTACCCAAATCGTCCCTCCCATCAAATCGACGAGTGTTTTACAAATGGTAAGTCCGAGACCTGTTCCACCATACTTCCGGTAAGTAGAAGGATCTGCCTGAGTGAACGCCGTGAAGAGTTTTTCAGCTTGTTCAGGTTCAATACCCACTCCCGTATCACGAACCCCAAACTCAAGTGCTAACTCCGCATTGTTTCTGGATGTCAATCTCACCTGAACGGAAACATGTCCTTTTTCGGTGAACTTGATGGCATTGCCTACCAGGTTCATCAGAATCTGCCGAAGACGGGCTTTATCGCCGATGACGGTTTCCGGCACATTAGCCTCAACTTCGTTCCTCAAAGCCAGTCCCTTTTCTGTTGCCCGTCCGGAAAGTATCGTCAACGTTTCCTGTACGGCATCGCGAACATGAAACGGCACATACTCGAGCTGCATTTTATTCGCCTCCAGCTTTGAAAAGTCAAGAATATCGCTGATCACCTGCAAGAGGGCCTCACCACTCAGCCGGATGATATCGAGATACTCCTTTTGCTGATGATCCAATGAGGTACTGTTCAGCAGCTCAGAAATACCGATCAGGCCATTCAGCGGGGTACGGATTTCATGACTCATTACCGCCAGAAATTCTGATTTCGCCCTCGTCGCCTGCTCGGCCTTATCTTTTGCATCTTTCAGTTCTTCCTCCTGGCGGATGCGGCCGGTAATATCTCTGCCTGCGCAGGTAACCCCGGTAATCAATCCTTCATCGTCTCTCACCGGATACAACAAAACTTCCATCACCACACGAGCACCATCAATAGCCGTCATCTCGTCGCGATACGATTCGGAATTTCCCTGCAGTACCTTTCGGAACCGTTCCTTCCAGAGCTTGCGTTCATCCCCCTCCAACTGCTCTTCAAAGTTCATCCCTTCTTCCAGCGTTTTGCCATACCGCGAACGAAACAACTCACGGTAACGATTATTTACCACGGTGATTCGCGAGAGCGCATCTACCGAAAAAATCGCCTCACCGGTATTTTCAACGAGTGCCAACAGATTCTCTCTGTTCCTCATTAATCTGAATTGATTATCTCTGAGCAAACTATTATCGACTGCGGTGAGAATAACGGAAAAACGTGCCGGCAAACTGGCGCCCAATAATTCCAGCTGCGCCTGCGAACCATCTTTCTTTAAAATTCTTCGCTCTGTTCTCGAGACGCGGTACTTACCATCGCAGAGCTCGTTGAACCAGTTTTCATGAATCAATGCTTCGCCCGGATGGATGATATGATCGATCCCTAGTGATTTAAGTTCTTCAATTTCATATCCGGTGAGCGCGGCGAAAGCGGTATTTACTTCGATGATTTTCTGATCAAAGCCAATCACTGCAATCGCATCTGCGGCCGCTGCCATAATGGCGCCGGGTGCCGGGGTCTGTTCCTGTTTCAATACCGGCATGTCCCGGGTCAATGCAGGTGCGGGCTCCTGATGAATGTTCTCGTGAAGAATGTTTTTTTCCTCCTGAACCGGAGACGGAGGCAAGGTCTCCTGACGAATTGCGTCTATCGGTACGGCTTGCTCATGAGGTTCTGCAAAACGACAGAACAAATTTCCGCGATGCACTCTTGAAATGGTCACATTCACTTTAAAAATACGACCTGTTACGCTCCTACACTCAAGTAATTTATTTTGGAAAGTATTATTATCTACTGCATTGAGGAGCAATTGTACTTCGTCAGCTCCAATATCTTCTTTAAACAACCTTGAAAAGTTTAACCGGGAAATGTATTGCTCCCGATAGATGCCAAAAAGATTGAGCGCACGTTGGTTGGCTTTGATACCGTGCAACTGAATTCCATCGAGTATAATCCATGCTTCAGGCTGCTGCTCAAACAAGGATGCCAGCGAGTCGTCATCCATACTCTTCTTTTTCCGGCGTGAAAACACGTACGTCAGCAAGAGAAGCGATAACAATATGCCCCCTGCTGCAATGTAAATGACCGGTGAAATAGTTGAAAATTCGCTCATACCTTAACAAGGTATACTTATTCGTTGAAATGGTAATTAAGTTACAAAAAATAAAAAACTCTTGCTCCTGACAACCAATACTTTAAAGAATCAGTCGACCAGTTTCTTCCATTCCTCCAACACAAAGTCACTGAGCTCGCTTACATAAGAAGTTGAAAAATCGAATCGGACCCCGGCGGTCTCATAAACCTCACCGATGGAGTGAGTATAGCCAAGACTAAGGGCATTCCGGTATTTTTCGATGGTTTCTTCCGGTGCATTCCGATAGTTTTTCCATACGGCAATAGCACCCAATTGGGCAAAACCATATTCGATATAGTAAAACGGGACCTCGAAAATATGCAGTTGCTTTTGCCAAAGA
>JBIIHN010000149.1:0-5022 GCA_044235745.1 Bacteroidia bacterium | reverse complement strand
TGCATGGAATACCAATTCCGGTATGACCGGAGGTTCTACTGCAGATGATATCGGGTTTATCGGCGCGCTGACAGATACCTTGCAGGCCTTGTATAATATCGATCCGAACAGAGTGTTTAGCTGTGGGTTTTCAGCGGGTGGTTATATGAGCCATCGGCTCGCTTGTGAATCTCCCCGTTGTTTTAGTGCCGTTGCATCCGTTGCCGGTACTATGAGCAATAATGCATTTGCCGCCTGTTCTCCGGGTCGTTCCGTTCCGGTCATGCAGATTCATGGTACCTCAGATTTGATTGTGAGTTATAACGGAAGTGTGGCCGGGGGTAAATCGGTGGACGATGTAGTCGGTTTATGGGTGGCAAATAATGGATGTACAGTTACCCCATCGGTCCAGCTATTGCCGGATGTGAATACACAGGATAACTCAACTGTTGAGAAAAGTACTTTCGCTCCTTGTAATGCAGGGGTGGAAGTAGTGCTACTGAAAGTGATCGGCGGTGGTCATCAATGGCCGGGTACCACTGCACTATTGGGTGGGCTGGGTGCCATTAACCGTGATATAAATGCCAGTGGGGAAATCTGGAACTTTTTCAGAAATTATAGTTGTGCAGTAACTGCCGGCCTGGGAGATCAAATGAATGGTGAGGCACAACAGTTCACGTGGTTAAAGGATCCGTATTCAGGTGCAGTGACTGTTTCTTATGCCGGTCAGGGTTCTTTTGAAGTCGAACTCTTCGACCTTACCGGTAAAAGTATTTTACAGCAGGAAGCATTTGAGTCACTCGTGCTGAATCCTCTTGGCTTGAATGCCGGAGTTTATCTTTTGAAGGCCGTTGCGGGACAATCTGTGAGGGTATTCAAAATTCAACTCTAGTCATAAACGGAGTTCATTAATTTCTCCAGAGTTTAATTATTGCTTCGCTGATTTCCGCGTCATCGATACCTCGTATACACTCGAAGTGTCCCTTCGGACATTTATCAAATCCAATCTTTGAACAAGGACGGCATCTAAGAGTGTTGTTTTCGATGATGATGCTTTTGTCTTCATCTCCGGGCATATAGGGTGTCATGCCAAAAGCAGGAACGGTGTTACCCCAAACCGATACAATTGGTTTGCGAAATGCGGCGGCAATGTGCATGAGGCCGGTGTCGTGTGATAAAACAACCTTTGCCTCGCGCAGTAGTATCGCCGATTCCGCCAGACTCATCTTTCCGCAAGCATTGTACACCATCTCTCCGCAGGCCAATACAATCTGCGCACCGCGTGTTCTGTCTTCTTTTCCTCCTAAAACAACCACCGGCTTGCCCGTTTTCTGAATGATGCGGCTGACCTTTTCACTGGGCATAATCTTGGTACTGTGCTGCGCTCCGATGGCAATAGCGATATATCCGTTACGATGAGATTCCGGTAATTCTTCGAGTGGATTTTTTACTTCCTTGGGAAGATGAAAGCTGAGTCCCTGCAGATCATTTTTCACGCCAAAACTTTTTACGGTCGATAAATAACGATCTACAATATGCATGGACGGCATCCGGTTGATGTGCAGATTCACCAGCATCCATTTCTGGATATTGAGCTTGGGAAATGAATAGCTTTTTGTCCGTAGTGTACGCTTTAGTTTTAAGGTCCGGATATTATGATGCAAGTCGATCATCGCATCGAACTTTTCCCGTTTGAGTGCATCGGCCACATCTTCCATACTGCCGTCGGTGGTCCAAAGGCGGTCAATGTGGGGGTCGTTTTCTATAACTTGCCTGTAGTTCTCCTTCGTGAGAAAATGTACTTCCGCACCTGCCACCTGCTGCTTCAGGCAACGGATTACAGGGGAGGTGAGTACGATGTCACCGATGGAGCTGAAACGGACAATGAGGAACTTCGGCAAGTGGTGGCGTTTGTCAACACAAACTTAGCTAAATTCGCGGCATGCAGCTCATCGATACGCATCTTCACCTCTACGCCGAAGAATTTAATGCCGACCGTAAAGCACTGATCGCCGCAGCGAAAGCGGATGGAGTAGTGCAGATGCTCCTCCCGAATATCGATCATACTTCCTTCAAAGGGATGTTGCAATTGGTGGAAGATTATCCCGGCTTTTGCTTGCCGATGATGGGCCTCCATCCCTGTTATGTGAAGGAGGGGTTTGAGGAAGAGTTGGCGTTGGTGCAAAAGGAATTGCGCACAGGAAAATATATCGCCGTTGGTGAAATTGGTATGGATCGGCATTGGGATCTGGAACATATCTCGCAGCAGGAAGAAGCGCTGAAACAACAGCTATGCTGGGCTCATGAACTGGATCTGCCGGTGGCCTTGCATACCCGAAATGCGAATGAGGAAGTGATGGCGATAATCCGCGAGTTGAATCTCCCCGGACTTCGTGGTGTGTTTCATTGCTTCAGTGGAACGGTGGAGCAGGCGAAGGCAATGATTGAACTAGGATTTTATCTCGGTATCGGTGGAGTAGTGACGTATAAAAACGGTGGTATCGACAAGGTGATGCAGGAAATTTCGCTGGAGCATATCGTACTGGAAACCGATGGCCCCTATCTCTCCCCTGTCCCGCACAGAGGGAAACGGAACCTGCCGGGTTATATCGTTCATGTGGCGGAGAAGCTGGCGGAGATAAAGGGGATTTCGAAAGAAGAAGTGGGAGATATAACGTCGGCGAATGCCCGAAAACTGTTTCGTTTATGAAAAAGATTCTGATCATTTACACCGGTGGTACCATCGGCATGCACCACGATGAGAAAGGCGCACTTAAACCCTTCGATTTCGGTAAGGTGAGCGAACAGGTGCCCGAACTGAACCATCTCGGCTGTAAACTCAGTCACCATGTGTTTGATGATCTCATCGACAGCAGCAATGTGACACCGCAATTCTGGGTGAAACTGGCGAAGACGATCGAGAAGTATTATGAAAAATACGATGGCTTTGTCATTTTGCACGGTACGGATACCATGGCGTATTCGGCATCTGCCCTCAGTTTTATGCTTGAAAATCTTTCAAAGCCCGTTATCCTGACCGGCTCACAACTACCGTTAGGGGCTATCCGAACTGATGCCAAGCGTAATCTGATCACATCGGTGGAGATCGCTGCCGGCAAGTTGCTTATTCCGGAAGTCTGTATTTATTTTAATAATCAGTTGTTCAGAGGAAACAGAGCGGAGAAGTTTACCAGCTCTATGTTCGATGCGTTTCAATCGCTGAACTGCCCGCCGCTGGCTACAGTTGGCGTGAGTATCGAGTTTAATCACGATCTTTTCGCGAAACCTTCCCGAAAAAAGCTTAAGGTGCATACAGCCCTCGAAACCAATATCGGACTCGTTCGCATTTTCCCGGGTATCACGGATACCTGGATGGAGCATATTCTGAGTGTGCCGGGTTTGAAAGCCTTGGTGATGGAAACCTATGGTAGCGGCAATGCCCCCACCGATCCGAAATTCATTCACTCGCTGGCCTCCGCTATTCGCGAAGGACTTATTGTTGTTAACGTGTCCCAATGCGCCGGTGGTAGTGTAGAGCAAGGCAAGTATGAAACGAGTCGCCTGTTGAAGGAAATAGGGGTGGTGAGTGGTGTAGATCTTACCACTGAAGCAGCATTGACTAAACTGATGGTCTTGCTGGGTAGCAAACCGAAGGATGTGAAACAGGTGAAAAAAGCCTTTATCCAACCGGTATGCGGTGAGATGAAGTCAGCCTGATGCTTATTTTTTCCCTTCGAGGAACAGCGCCTTGAGTTCCGTTGCGTCTTCCGCTTTCATTTTACCGGCAAGAATCAAGGCAAGTTGACGACGACGCAATGCACCGGCAAACCGTTGCTCTTCTTCTTCACTTTCCGGAATCAGTCCGGGCACCTGAATCGGATTGCCTAACTGATCTACTGCTACAAAAGTGTAAATCGCTTCGTTGCATTTTACTTTTTTATTCCGCATGTTATCTTCTACCCAAACATCAATGCAGACTTCCATTGATGAGTTAAAAGCACGCGATACTTTAGCCTGTAACGTTACGATATCCCCCAGTTTGATCGGCTGATTAAAGGCAACATTATTCACCGATGCCGTTACTACAATTCGTCCGCAATGGCGATAAGCGGAGATGGCGGCGGTTATATCCATCCAGTGCAAAAGGCGTCCTCCCATTAAATTGCCAAGAGTATTCGTATCGTTCGGAAGTACAATCTCTGTTGAAATAGCAACACTTTCTTTTGCTGTTTTGCCTTGCATGGTCTTAAAGTTTCCGCAAAGGTAGAGAAGATGGGGGAGATGGGAATCTCCGGATTCCTGTCTGCCGAAGGAAGACTTCTCTGCCGGCTGGTAAATTGTAAATTATCGCTTCGCCTTCCGTGGTCTTTGTTTTTAGAAATTTCGTCTCAAGCAAGCTTGGCCAAAATTTCTGCTTACCGGTGCACTCTTCGGGAATGGCTTCGCCGGACCCTTCTCTGCCGGGTTGCAAATAGAAGAAGTTCAACCCGCCCAGCGGGTTGATTTTTTTTATTTCCTTTCAGCCACCTGAGCAAGCTCAGTGACTGTTAGGAAATAAAAAAACCACGGCGGACGCCGTGGCTTCTTTCTACTTACCAGTGCACTCGAAGGGACTCGAACCCCCAACCAACAGAATCGGAATCTGTCATTCTATCCAATTGAACTACGAGTGCATACTATTAATAACTCATTCACTGTGAAGTGTGTCGCAGACTCTGCTTCACGGGAACTACGAGTGCAGATTAGGAGTGTATATCGGAAAGGCCTGCAAAATTAACTATTTGACCGGTTCATCCCGAGGCTTAGCAGTTTTTACTTTAATGATGGTGGACTGTTTAGAAGATTTTTGAGAAAAAAGCCAACCAAACCACCTTAAAAGACAATGAGGACCGGAGTTTAACTCTGATCCTCATATATCTACTAAATAAATCTAACCAACACTGTGTTCAAACAGTTTCTTTCACTTTGTAAGGGGAGTGTGTCTTTAAGTCGTTGGCTGACTTGGTTTTTCTAATTAAGGGTAGGCAAATGTAGAGAGACGGC
>JBIIHN010000148.1:0-5050 GCA_044235745.1 Bacteroidia bacterium | reverse complement strand
TTGATGCCAATGGTAATTTCCTCAATCAGGTTACAGTAGGCGCTCTACCGGATATGTTAACTTTTACTCCGGACGGAAACTATGTACTGGTTGCTAATGAAGGAGAGCCAAACGCAACATACACCAATGATCCGGAAGGCTCTGTTGCTGTAATCAATATCAGTGGTGGAGTGAACAGCGCATCCGTAGCATTTGCACGCTTTAATACCTTTACACCGGCAACAATTGACAGTACCATCCGAATTTTCGGTCCGGGTTCAAGCATTGCTCAGGACATTGAACCGGAATCCATCACAGTATCCGCTAACTCACAAACAGCATGGGTGACCTGTCAGGAAAATAACGCCTGGGCGATCATTGATATACCTTCCGCCACTGTAACTACTTTAAAAAGCATGGGCTTCAAAGATCATAACCTTCCGGGTAATGGTCTCGATGCCTCTGATCAAAACGGTGGTATCGTGAATATAGCCAACTGGCCGGTTAAAGGAATGTACATGCCTGATGCCGTAGCAAGTTTTGTAGCAGGTGGTCAAACTTATCTCGTCAGTGCAAATGAGGGAGATGTACGTGAATATACCGCATTAAATGAAGCCTTGCGTGTCGGATCTTCTTCTTATAAACTCGACACCGTAGTATTTCCCAATTACGCCACTTTGAAAAACAACAATAATCTCGGACGCCTGAACGTAACGACTAAATCGGGAGACTACAATGGCGACGGATTTTTTGAAGAAATTTTCGCATTCGGAAGCCGTTCTTTTTCGATCTGGGATGCAAACGGTAATCTTGTATGGGACAGCGGCGATCAAATTGAGCAAATTACTAATTCAATACAAGGAGCCAACTTCAATTGCAGCAACACCAACAACACAAAGAAGAATCGCAGTGATGACAAGGGACCGGAGCCTGAAGCTGCAACCGTTGCTACCATTGGCGACAGCATTTACGCTTTCATCGGACTGGAGCGCATCGGCGGTATCATGGTGTATAATATCACCACCCCGGGAGCACCCTATTTTGTACAATATATCAATACCCGAAACTTTGGACAAACACCGGCCTTAAATCAGGGTGGTGATCTGGGCCCAGAAGGATTACTTTTCATTCCAAAATCCGAAAGCCCGAATGGTCGTGATCTGCTGGTAGTAGCCAATGAAATCAGCGGTACGATCAGCATCCTAGAAATTGGAGTAAGAACAACCATCCAGATTCTTCATGCATCTGATTTTGAAGCATCCGTTGACGCAGTGCAGGATGCGCCACGGTTCGCGGCAATTGTTGATACACTCGAACATACATATCCAAACACTTTCATTTTATCATCGGGTGATAATATGATTCCGAGTCCCTTCTCAAGTTCAGGAGAAGACCCTACCATGGTTACTCCTTATAAAAACACCTACATCAGTTACTACGGATCGAACTTCGCCAACAACGACTTGCGTGCAGGCATCGGAAGAGCGGATGTATCGATCATGAACTTCATCGGCATTGAGGCCTCTGCTCTCGGCAATCACGAATTTGACTGGGGCACCAGTGAATTGAGAAACATAATAGCAGGCGTTAATTCAGGCAGTAATATCCGTTGGTTTGGAGCACAGTTCCCTTACCTGAGTGCAAACCTTGACTTCTCGGCAGATGCCAATCTATCCAACATCTTTACAGGAGCACGGTTATCCAACAATGCATTCAAGAGCAATCCTTCGATGACCGCATCACAGATTGCAACGACACCTAAAATTGCACCTTCTGCCATCATCAATAAAAACGGTGAGAAATACGGAATTGTCGGAGCTACCACTCCTATTCTGGCTTCCATCTCCTCTCCCGGATCTACCGCAGTTAAAAACCCCGGCGCCGGAACCAACGACATGGTTGCACTCGCTGCCATTTTACAGCCTGTAATTGATTCGCTCAGAACTGCCGAAAGATGTAACAAGATTATCTTACTCGCACATATGCAACAACTTTTCCTCGAAAAGCAACTTGCGACCTTGCTTCGTGGTGTTGATATTATTATCAGCGGAGGTTCACACATATTGATGGCTGATGCCAACGACCGTTTACGTGCAGGTGATGTGGCGGTTGAAACATATCCTTTCTTCACAACTGATGCTGATGGTAATCCTGTAGCCATCATCAATGCCGACGCCAACTATAAATATGTTGGTCGTTTGGTCATCGACTTTGATCCTTCCGGCGTAATCATTCCCTCTTCTGTAAATTCTGCCATTTCCGGAGCATATGCTGCCGACAGTCTTGGTGTGGAGGAAGCCTGGGGCAGCGGTAATTATCTGGCTGCATTTACTCCCGGTTCAAAAGGTCAACTGGTTAAAACACTTACAGACGCTATCGGCAACGTTATCGTTTCAAAAGATGGCAATCTATTTGGTAAAACCAGTGTGTTCCTTGAAGGTCGCAGAAACTTTGTTCGCACCGAAGAAACCAATCTCGGCAATCTGAGTGCAGATGCCAATCTTTGGATGGCAAAGCAATATGATCCGGCAACCGTCATTTCGATTAAAAACGGAGGCGGAATCCGCTCCGTAATTGGTTATGTAAATGCAGTTGGCAGTAACGTAGTACTTGAACCACCGGTTGCGAATCCGGCTGCTGGTAAAGTACAAGGTGACATTTCACAACTTGATATTGAAAATTCACTTCGCTTCAACAATCAGCTTTCACTCCTGACCTTATCAGCAAATGGATTAAAAGCCATTCTTGAACATGGTGTTCGTGCAACTGCTCCGGGTGTTACTCCGGGTCAATTCCCTCAAATCTCAGGTGTTCGGTTCAGCTATGATCCAACACGTCCGCAATTATCCAGAATCATCAATGCAGTTATTGTTGATACCGCAGGACAAACCATCGATACACTCGTCGCAAATGGACAGGTTTATGGAGACACGGCACGTATTTTCCGTATTGTTACCTTAAACTTCCTGGCCGGTGGTGGCGACAGCTATCCATTTGTTGCACTCGGCTCCAACCGTGTCGACCTCGCTACATTGCCTCCGGCAGGTCCGGGGCTAGCCGGATTTACAATTCCTGGATCAGAACAAGATGCTTTTGCTGAATACATGAAGCAGTTCTATTCTACCAATGCATACAGCATTGCCGACACTCCCGGATCAGCTGATACACGTATTGAAAACGTACTTCAGCGTCTTGATGATATTCTCCCTGTGAATATAACTTCTATTCAGAATACTACTGCTACCTGCGACACTACCGGATCAGCACTTGTTTCCATCTTCGGAGGCAGTGGTCCGTACGTAGTAAAATGGAATGCTGATAGTGTAGTCACCACACAAAGCAGCGTTGCAATCAGCAATCTTCCTACAGGCAACACAGTAGTAACGGTAATGGATGCTTTCGGTCAATCAGATGTTGATTCAGTTCAGATCAATTTGACTCCTGCTCCGGATGCTCCAGGACCTATCAGCGGCATTACACAGGAATGTACGGTTGCCGGACCCGGTGCCCGTCTTTACATCATTGCACCGGTTAACAACGCCACTAGTTACAACTGGAATTGGAATGGAAGCAACGGCGTAAGTTTCCTGAGCGGAAATGGAACCACCAACTTGTCATTAAGCTGGACCAATGCAGCGATACAGGCAGGTATTGTGGGCACCCTTACTGTAACACCAATCAACCAATGCGGCGTTGCAGGACCATCACAGCAGGTTAACCTTGAATTCTTCGCTGTAGCTCCGGTAACACCATTTTCAATTTCAGGACCATCCAGAGTTTGCCCTGGTGATACTGTAGTTTATACTTTCGCTGCCACCAAGCGCGCCACCGCTTATCAGTGGACACTTCCGGCAGGCATGAACATCGTCAGTGGTGGAAACAGCAACATTCTGCAGGTAGCTGTAGTACCGGGGTACACCGGCGGTACTCTGCAGGTGCAGGCAACAAACATTTGTGGAATCAGTCCTGCCCGCACTAAAACTCTTCTTCAGAATATTCCCGCCCGCCCGGTTGCTATTTCCGGACAAGCCAACGGGATCTGTAATGCTACAGGTATCATTTATAACTCCGCTGCAATTACGACCGGCGCCTCTTTGTTCTGGACATCTCCGGTTGGTACCACCATCGTTTCCGGACAGGGCACCAACACGATTACACTGGATGTAACCAATCCTTCATTCATCGGAGGACCGCTTGTTGTTGTTGCACAGAATGCCTGTGGAAGCAGCGCCAGTCGCACACTGACCCTTACGGCAAAACCAGCACGTCCTGAACCTGTGAGCGGCACCTTTACCATCTGTCCTTCAGCCACAGGCGTTGCTTACAGCGTTGCCACCGTGGCAGGTGCAGCATCCTATAACTGGAATGTACCTTCAGGAGCAGTGTTGGTAAGCGGACAAGGCAGCAAAAACATCGTTGTTGATTTCGGACCTTCGTTCCTGAGCGGACAATCCATCAGTGTAAATACCTCCAATGCCTGCGGAAGCAGTATCAACCGTACCAGTGCCGGCATCTTTACTGACCCGGGCGCATGCGGTGGCGGTACCAGAATGGCAACTTCAGATGGTATCACCCTGAATGTTTATCCGAACCCGGCATCCGATGTACTGAATGTTAGTCTTCAGTCCGGAGATATGCAGGAAGTAAGCATCGACATCATCGACATCACCGGAAAATCCGTCTTCAACCAAACACAATCCATTGGCAAAGGCAATACCATGTTGCAGTTGCCGGTTGCCAGAATGGCAGAAGGATTATATTTCGTTCGTGTGAGAGGTGAATTTGTAAATGAAAGCATGAGAATCACCGTGAAACATTGATAACAAAAATGACGGTATGCCGAAACCGTTAGTATTGCAAGAACGGCTGTCTTCCTATCGAAGGCAGCCGTTTTGCTTTTCAGTAAACATTTGCAGTCAAGTCAGATCACACCAGGAGAAAATTCTCATGCCGATCACTAATGAAAAAGTAATTAACTCTGATTTTTCAGAGAATAAACTCAAACTTCACGATCATTCTCATAGAATTTGAACTGACATCAATAGAATCAACATAGTTGACGGTAGTGGGG
>JBIIHN010000002.1:0-15820 GCA_044235745.1 Bacteroidia bacterium | reverse complement strand
AGGTCGCGACCTGCCCCTCCCAGGACATATGATCTTCAATATTTCCGGTTGTATGATCAACCTTTGCACCTTTTACTGCAATATTTCACATCTTCCCAAACCTTCTCCCATTTTTTTCGCCAGGTGAAAGGGCGACCACATACCGGACATATTTTCATCGGAAGGTTTTCCTTTTTTATCCCACGCATTATTCATTAACAGTTAGTTAGCATTTTTTGTTTGGTCGATTTCATACCAATGCCAATTTTTTCTTCAAACGGGTGATTCTTTGCTTTAATTTTGCCCAAACCTTCTCCCCCATGTCACCCGTCAGCACTACTTCCGTCCGGTATATCTTCGTTACCGGAGGGGTTACTTCGTCCTTAGGTAAGGGCATCATCTCTGCTTCTCTGGCTAAATTACTCCAGGCCCGTGGATACAGAGTGACCATTCAAAAGCTCGATCCTTATATTAATGTTGATCCGGGAACGTTAAATCCTTATGAACATGGTGAGTGTTTTGTGACCAACGACGGGGCTGAAACTGATCTCGACCTTGGGCATTATGAGCGTTTTTTAAATACGCCAACATCGCAGGCCAACAACGTTACCACCGGTCGCATCTACCAAACGGTGATCAACCGCGAAAGGGAGGGAGCCTATCTGGGCAAGACGGTTCAGGTGATTCCCCATATTACCGACGAGATCAAACGTCGCATTAAACTTCTGGGTGAAACCGGTGAGTACGATATTGTGATTACTGAAATCGGTGGAACTGTCGGTGATATTGAGTCGCTGCCATATATCGAGTCGGTGCGCCAGATGATATGGGAGATGGGATCGACAAATGCCGCCGTGATCCATCTTACTTTATTGCCGTATCTGAGTACTACCGGTGAATTGAAAACCAAACCCACACAACACTCGGTGAAAATGTTACTGGAGTACGGTATACAGCCGGACGTGTTGGTTTGTCGTACGGAGAAGCCAATGTCGAATGACCTTCGTCGTAAAATCGCCCTCTTCTGCAATGTGAATATCAACGCGGTGATCGAATCTATCGATGCTTCTACCATTTATGATGTTCCCTTGCTGATGCTGAAAGAACAACTGGATAAAGTTTTGCTGAATAAACTGAAGTTGCCTATGAAGCAGGAGCCGGATATGGCCGCATGGAAGGATTTTCTTGGCAAGCTGAAAAATCCGGTGTATGAGGTGCGTATCGGACTTATTGGAAAATACATTGAGTTGAAGGATGCGTATAAGTCCATCGCTGAAGCGTTTATTCATGCAGGTGTTTCCAATGAGTGTAAAGTGAAACTTGAGTGGATACATTCAGAGAAAATCGACAATGAACATGTGAAGGCGCAGTTGGGCGGTCTCAACGGCATCCTGGTGGCGCCCGGTTTTGGTGAGCGCGGAATTGAAGGGAAGATAACAGCGATTCGTTTTGCACGTGAAAATAAAATTCCTTTCCTGGGTATTTGCCTGGGTATGCAGTGTGCTGTGGTAGAGTTTGCCCGCAACGTACTGGGATTTGCTGATGCTCATTCTACTGAAATGAAACCCGATTCTTCTCATCCCGTCATCAGTATGATGGAAGAGCAAAAGGCGATTACCAATAAGGGCGGAACCATGCGATTGGGGGAATATCCCTGTAATCTGCTAAAAGGTACCCGGGCCTATCAGGTATATGGGAAAGCCAAGATAACTGAACGGCATCGCCACCGTTATGAGTTCAACAATCGTTTTCTTGAAGATTTTGAAAAAGCCGGTATGGTCGCTTCCGGTACCAATCCGGAATCAAATCTTGTTGAAATAGTGGAGCTGAAAAATCATCCCTGGTTTATGGGGGTGCAGTTCCATCCGGAATATAAGAGTACGGTGTTGAATCCACATCCCCTTTTTGTGAAGTTCGTGAAGGCAGCACTTGAAAAAGCGAATGGCACCTTGATGGATTCCCGCTCCGACATCGCGTCAGGAGCGTATGCGGGCTAATTTATCGCTCTTGTGAAGGTCTTTTCCGCAGAGGAATTGTATTTTTGTGGCTTAAATTTCCCTGAATGGATCGTCAGTCGTTAATCGGGCTGTTTCTTATCGGCCTGATACTCATAGGTTTCACAATTTACACCTCGCCCAGTGAAGAGGAACTGGCCGCGATGAAACGCCAGCAGGATAGTCTGGCACTGGTGGAGAAGCAACAGCTGGCCGCTTCGGCCGCCCGTGCTGCTGCATTGAAGAAACCGGATGCTCAATCGGTGGATACCCTGCTTTCCGATTCGTCACGCCAATCCATGATGGTCGATATGCTCGGTGCTTTTGCCGCCGGAGGTGATGGAAATGATGGATTGTCCGTTCTGGAAAATGAACTGATTAAAGTGTCTGTCTCCAATAAAGGTGGTCGTGTGAAATCGGTTGAGCTAAAAAACTATAAAACTTCCGATGGTAAACCCGTGGTCCTTTTTGAATCAGACTCCACCCGCTTTGGGTTGAATTTCTTTGCCCAGAATCGTTCGATCTCTACCAATGAACTGTATTTCCGTCCGGTGGGCTCCGGCTTTAAAGTGAATGGTGAGGATAGTAATTCGGTGGCGATGCGCCTCGAAGCGGGTAGCCCCGACCGTTATATTGAGTTCGAGTATTCCCTTAAAGGCAATAGTTATCTTCTCGGTTATAAAGTAAATTTCGTGGGATTGAATGATGTTATTGCCGCGAATACGGGTTACGTTGAGCTGAACTGGAATCAGCGCCTTCGTAAAATGGAGAAGAGTATGGAGAACGAGCGGAATAGCAGCACGATCTATTATCGCTTTAATGATGAGGAAGGTGAGGTAGATAACTTGTCTGAAACTTCTGATGAGAAGGAAGAGATTAAAACCCGTTTGAAGTGGGTGTCGATGAAACAACAGTTCTTTACACAGGTGCTGGTGGCGGAATCGGGCTTTGATAAACCTACCCGTTTGGAAACTGTGGCCGGCCTGGAGGGTGAGAACTTTGTAAAACAAATGAATATTTCACTCACCTTGCCTTACAATCATGGAGTGAAAGAGTCTTTTCCGATGCACTTTTATTTCGGCCCGAACCACGTTCAGTATCTTAAACGGGCCGGTGATGATCTGGAAAAACAAATCCCGTTGGGCTGGGGGATTTTTGGATGGGTAAACCGCTTTATAGTGATACCAATCTTTAATTTCCTCAATGGGTTTAACTGGAATTATGGCATTATCATTTTGGTGCTCACCATTGCGATTAAACTCATGTTGTTGCCGTTGACGTTTAAAGCATACCTCTCGCAGGCGAAAATGAAAGTGCTTCGTCCGGAAATTGAAGAGATTCAGGGGAAGCATAAGGAAGATCCGATGAAAATGCAACAGGAAATGCTTGGCTTGTATAAGAAGGCCGGAGTGAGTCCCCTGGGTGGTTGTCTGCCGATGCTTTTACAATTGCCGATTCTGATCGCGATGTTCCGTTTCTTCCCGCAGTCGATTGAGCTTCGCCAGGAAAGCTTTTTATGGGCCGATGACCTTAGTACGTATGACTCTATCCTTGATCTTCCGTTTAAAATCTGGGGCTATGGTGACCACGTCAGCTTGTTCACCTTGCTAATGACAGTTTCTACACTGCTGATCACCATGGTCAATAGCCAGACCACTATGACCAACCCGCAGATGAAATGGATGATGTACCTGATGCCAATCATTTTCCTGGGTGTGTTTAATAATTATTCTGCAGGCTTGAGCTATTATTATTTTCTGGCGAATATCATCTCCATTGGTCAGCAGTTCCTTTTTAAGTCTTTTGTAGATGATGACGAGATTCACCGTAAGATTCAGGAGAACAAAAAGCGCCCTCAATCTCAGACTAAGTCCAAGTTTCAACAACGTCTGGAAAAGATGGCGAAAGAACGCGGCTATCAGTTGCCTAAGAAATAATCCTTCACGGAACGTGTCATGAGGGATTTAATCGGGTGTCTTCTGAGTTTCATCGCAGGTTTGCTGGCCCTTTTTGTTATTACTTCCTGTAAGGTTAAGGGGGATATTGAAAAGAAGGAAAAACCTTCCTCGTCGGCCGGTCTTACCTCGGATTCTCTGCTCGTCGAACTCCAACGGGGTGCCTGTTTCGGAGCTTGTCCTCAGTTTGTGTTTTCGGTGTATAAGTCAGGATTTGCGGTTTATCAGGGAGAACGCCATACCCGGAGGATTGGGGAATGGAATGCTGAACTGAATAAAACACAGTTGGAAGAAATCCGTTCCGCTATGGCAGTTGCCAAAATGGAACAGCGTGATACGGCCTATATCAATAAGTACCTCGCCGATTATCCTGCCTTTTTTATTACCGTTTGTGATAAACTACCCCGAAAACGTATTTACATCAATCATGATCAGCCGCCGGCTGAAATTACCACCTTCGTTTCGGAGTTAGAGCGGATCATGGAATCGCTCGTGTGGAAAAGTAAATCCGGGGTAAAAACAGATGAATAATCATTCATTCGATCAGTTTTTCTCGTTTTTTAACGGATCACAGTGTAAATTTGTATTCCCAAATCTGTATAAATCATGTCAACTGACTTCCTGCCCTTGAACGGTACTGACCACATTGAATTTTATGTGGGAAACGCTAAACAGTCGGCTTATTATTATCAGCATGCCTTCGGATTCCGGTTGGTAGCGTATGCCGGACCCGAAACCGGAATCCGCGATCGTGCTTCGTATGTCCTTCAGCAAGGAAAAGTGAGGTTTGTACTGACCACCGCTTTGCAGCCTGATCATGAAATTACGCGGCATGTCGCACAGCATGGCGATGGGGTTAAAGTACTGGCGTTATGGGTTGATGATGCTGAAAAGGCTTTCTATGAGACGATGTCGAGAGGTGCAAAGGCTCATACCCAGCCGCAGATACTTACCGATGAGTTTGGAGAAGTGAAGATCTCCGCTATTCATACTTACGGTGAAACGATTCATAAATTCGTTGAGCGCAGAAACTATAAAGGCGCTTTCATGCCGGGGTACCGTGCTGCATCTTCCGGATTTAAAACAACACCCGTTGGATTGGAGTATATCGACCATTGTGTAGGGAATGTTGAGCTGGGTCGGATGAACGAATGGGTGAAGTTTTATGAAGATGTGATGGGCTTTAAAATGATCATCACCTTCGACGACAAAGACATTTCTACCGAATACAGTGCGCTGATGTCGAAAGTGGTGTCTAACGGTAATGGATATGTTAAATTTCCGATCAATGAGCCGGCTGAAGGGAAGAAAAAATCCCAGATCGATGAATACCTGGAGTTTTATCAGGGTGCCGGAGTGCAGCACATTGCCATCATCACCAACAATATTATTGAAACTGTATCCGTGCTGAGGGAAAGAGGGGTAGAGTTCCTGGCTGTGCCGCAAACCTATTATGATGATCTGGTAGAGCGTGTGGGAAAAATTGATGAGGATATGGATGATCTGGCGCGTTTGGGTATCCTGGTTGATCGCGATGAGGAAGGTTATCTGCTGCAGCTCTTTACAAAACCCGTTGAGGATCGTCCAACTGTATTTTTTGAAATAATCCAGCGTAAAGGTGCCCGCTCTTTCGGGAAAGGTAATTTTAAAGCCCTGTTTGAAGCGATTGAACGGGAACAGGCGTTGAGAGGAAATCTCTGATCTGCAGAAATAATGAAGTTTTAAAGAGCCCGGCAACACCGGGCTCTTTCTTTGTTATAGTTTGATTGTCTGATTCTTACTGTTGAAGAGCAAATCGGTCTTCCGCGAAACTTTTTCACAGGCACAAAGTATAAGTGCAGGATTAATTGTGAAAAATCAAAACATGGCGAAGAATCAAATCAGGCAGAAAACGGCGTTGAAAACCACGTTAAGACTAACATTGGTCGCTGCCGCGACTGCGGTTAGCGGTCTCGTGGTGTTGCTGATAATTGTCTTTAACCTTTCGAAAGAAGAAGAGGGGAGGGCTGCATCCTCCATGACTTTTAAACAGGCAACCACCTTTCAGGATACAACCGGAATTTTAAGAGGTAGTATCAATCAGAAAGTGATTGGTGTAATAATTGAAACATCTGGAAAAGGTACTCCGGTACGTGTGAATTCAATGACCTTTACAGCAAAAGGTACTTCGGTACCGGTTGGAAAAAATATTGAAAATGCGCGCCTTTGGTATACTGGTAATGATCCTGATTTTAATCTGAGCCAAACAGTTGGAACAACACTCGCGGAAATAGGTGAAAAATCAATGGTCTTCAGTGCCGGTTTAAACCTGCTTCCCGGTAAAAATTACTTTTGGTTCACGGTGGATGTTAAACCTGATGCGGTTCATTCGCCGGGAGTGGTTGATGCTGCATGTGCCGAAATCCGTATTGGGGCGATCGCCTACCTGCCCGTGATTTCTGATCCCATTGGTAAGCGATTTATTCAGGCAAATGTTCCCTATTTTTCAATGGGAAATCTGGCCTTGGGTAAAGTGAATTCCTGGAATTCAAAGCGTGATGGTTCCGGCACACCCCCTAAAAGTATGCAGGAAACAAGAAACAGTTATTTTATTCAGGCAGGTCACCGCATGATTAGTGCAACCGGTTCTAACCTACAGACCTTGGTGATCGAAAAGGGCGGAGAGTTGAAAATTACATCTCCGCTTCGACTCAATGCCATGTATGTGGCTTGCGGTGGTGTGGTACAAATGGATACAACAATCGAAGATTATTATTCTTTCAATGAGATGTATATGGACAATGGTGCCATGTATATTCATAACAATACAGGTAAATTCCCCGGCCTGAAGTGTACCTTCTCTCCTAAATCAAATCAGGTGTTTTTCCGCTATGGTGAGGATACGTTCGATGGGCTTACCAGTTATGGAAATCTGGTAATTGATGCAATGCGTGGAGGAGATCTTGACTTAGGAGGAAAGTTGACAACCGTGATGGGCGACTTTGAAATTCGTCGGACAGGGCAGGGCACCAGGGGCGTTTATTTTACCGGTAATAATCTATTAAATGTAGGCGGCTCTTTTGTTATGACTGGTGGAAGTTTTTCCGGGGCGGAAAGTGGAATACTGAACCTGTCCATTGAAAAGAATCTTGTTGTAAAAGGTGGGACTTTTGCAGATGTAACGTATTCAGCGAAATCTTCGTCAGGATTGAAGCTGGGACTTCAAACAGATGTCATTCTTTTGGGAGGCTCTTTCACTACCGCATTGAGCCCATCCAGTATAACCATGTTTAGTGGTGAAGGTATCAGTCGCTGGGTTCAGAAAGAAGCCGGAACCGCGCGTTTGGGTAATACGACCATCGGTGCCCGCCATTCGCTGCAGATCAAAGGAGAGCTATTTGCAACGATCGCAAAAGACCGGACTTTTACAGTAGGGGAAGGGGCTGAAATGTTATGTGAATCGGTAGAGATTAAGGGCGACGGAAGTTTTTTGCTTAGTGATAAAGCGACACTTGGAATAGGACATACAGAAGGTATTTATTCAAAAGGCGATTTTGGAAATATCCGGACAGCAAAACGGCAGTTTCATTCCGGCGCAACTTACTATTATTATACTGAAACGCAACCACAGCAAACCGGAGTGTTTGAAACCTTCCCTCGTAGAAATTCTGTTTATCGGTTGGTTCTTAATAAAACTCAACCCTCACAGGTGCTGAACCTTTCTCAAAACCTTTCGGTTGAAGGGCAATGTAAGGTGAATCTTGGAGATATAAGGAATAATGGTTTCGAATTGAGGCTTTCCACTGCCGGCGGTGCCCTTAATTGAAATAACTGAAGAGGAAGAAAAGACCCGGAATAATTTTTCCGGGCTTTTTTATTTTGACCGGCCAGCCTTTTTCCCGATTACCTTTTCTTAAGATTTTACACATTGTGGCTTTCAACAGGATACGGTTGAAAAATGGAAAAGCTGATTGTTACAGGTTTTTGTTTATCCTGTACCTTTCGTTCGCTTATTTATTAATGAAGAATTGCGCTTAAAATCAACTGAACTTATGGATATCGAAAAAGGAGCAAAGAGCAAACACGAGCAGGTACTTGCATTATTGGATGATGTTTCCATTTCAGGAAAGAAGTTGGGTGTTATTCTTCAGACAATTGACGATACTGAGTTGGATGGAAGACACGTTACCGTAAAGGGGCGTAAAATGAAAAACTTCAGTTCATGCAGTTACCTGGGCCTCGATCTGGATCAGCGACTGATGGCCGGTGCTATCGATGCTGTCTCACGTTTCGGTGTTCAGTTTTCTTCTTCACGATCGTATCTTTCTTCGCCTTTGTATGGAGAGTTGGAAGAAAAACTGGCTCGTATCTTTAACGCTCCTGCAGCGGTTTTTAATACGACAACACTTGGTCACTTGAGCAACCTTCCCATACTTGTTGGTGATGAAGATGCAGTAATCCTTGATGTAAGTGTTCATGCAAGTGTACAGATGGCCGCATCACTGTTGAAGGAACGGAATGTGCATCTGGAAATTATCCGTCACAATCGTTTGGATATCCTTGAAGACCGCGTGAAGGAACTTTCTGCAACCCATAAAAAAATCTGGTATCTGTCCGATGGTGTTTATTCTATGTTTGGCGACCTGGCACCCGTAAAGGAAATTGTGCAGTTGATGGATCAGTATGAGCAATTGCATCTTTATATCGATGATGCCCATGGCATGAGCTGGGCAGGTGAAAACGGGTCAGGATATGTTGCCTCTCAGGTCAAATACCATCCGCGGATGTATCTTTCCACCTCGATGGGTAAGGCTTTCGGGGCCAGCGGCGGAGTGATGGTGTTTCCCAATGAGGAAGATTATCGCAGAGTACATGACTATGGTAAAACGTCGATATTTTCTATACAGATTCCTCCTCCTGTCTTAGGAGCTGCAGTGGCTTCAGCTAAAATGCACCTCTCCGCCGATATTTACTCCTTGCAGAAACAATTGCAGGAGAAAATCAAATTTTTCAATCATATCGCCCGACTTCTTGAATTGCCGATGTACTCCAATAATATTTCACCGGTGAAATTTATTTGTTTGGGAAAACCTGTAATGGGCTATAATATGGTGAGCCGCATGATGAACGAGGGGTATTATGTGAACCTATCGGTATTCCCAAGTGTGTCTTACAATAATACCGGCATGAGAATTCCCCTCTCGCTTCACATGACCAAGGATGATATTGAAGGACTTCTAAATGCCGTTGCTGTCAACTTGAATGAGGCATTTAAGGAAAGTGGCTCCTCTCTAAAAGAAGTGCAGCGTTTCTTCAAAATCGATCAAAAGAGTAAACAGTCTGCAGAATAATAAGCTCAAATTTAATTGCCGGGGATGTATGCTCAGGCCCATTCACAGATGCGCCAGAAATTAGCGAGAATCTGGAAGGTTGTTTCGAACTGACTAATATCTACCGGTTTCAGAATGTATCCGGCTACATTGTGTCGGTATGCTTCCTCCCTGTCAGCATCATCATTAGAAGTCGTCATGATAAAAACACTGATCGGTTTCAGTTCAGGATCCGATCTTAACTCTCTTAAAAACTCTAATCCATTCATCTTAGGCATGTTAATGTCCAAAAGAATGACATTTGGCATTGCTTCAGGTTTCGTCTTCCCGTTTTGTCCTCTTAGCAGCTCCAGGGCTTCTTCACCATTGGAGGCATGCAGCAGATTATTCGTTATGTTCTGGCGTTTGATTACCCGTTCAATAACCATCTTGTCTACATGATCGTCTTCGATGTGCAGAATTGTAAGAGGGGAGTTGCTCATGTTGTTATTTGTTTGCAGCAGTTGAAACCAGAATCTCTGATTTTCGTAAACACTCCTGTGCATTGTTCCAGCTGAAGCTGTTCAAATGTAAAATTAATTCATTCAATCAATAAGAGCCAAAATAAAGTGCAGATGTTAGCGGTGCTCAAAAAATTATGGTTAGCGAACGAAAGGTACCACCAAAGTATCCCGGAAGATGACCTTATTGCCAGACAACGTTACAGGCTTTTTCGCACGACGACCCTGACGGCCGGTTCCGTGATTTTTTACGCCTTCGTCCAGGCAATGTCTATTTTGAACGAGAATAATATTTCAGGAATATTAATAGGATTTCTTGATTTAATCCTAGTTGCAAATTATTTCGCTTTACCTTATCATAAGAGGCATCAATTGGCCTACTATGTCATTGTTTTGGCTGCTTTTACTACCCTTCACATTATTTCTTACTACTCCGGAGGTATCAGAGCTTCTGCTATTATGTATATGGCCGGTACGATGTTATTGGGATACATGCTTCTGGGAAACCGGGCCGGTCGTATTGTTTTCGGCCTGATTGCATTACATGTCTTAGCACTGTGGTACTTTACTGAACATACCGATATGATCTCCTACGTGCTCATTGGAGAAACAGATGAAATGATCAATTTTGATTATCTCACTACATTTTTCCTTTCGATGCTGATTCTTTCTGCTCAAATGAATTACCTCGAAAGCGGTAAGAATATAGTCATCGAGCGGATTACCATCCAGCGAAATGAACTACGAGAAAAGAATAAGGAATTAAGAAAACTCTCTATCGTAGCGAGTAAAGCTGAAAACGCTATCGTGATTACCGATAGTCAGGGCTATGCAGAATGGGTGAATGATGGGTTTGTGCGTTTGACCGGTTATAGTTTTGATGAAGTGGTTGGAAAACGAACTATGGATATTCTACATGGTAAGAGAACCAACCAGGAAGTGAAAGAACAATTATTAACCGCCATCGATCAGCATCTTCCTTTTTCAGGTGAGTTGTTGAAGTATAAGAAAGATGGTACCGCATTCTGGACGCAAATTACTATGACGCCGATTACGGCTGATGATACTGTGGGTGAGAATAAGTTTATCTTCATCGAGAGTGATATCACAACGCGGAAACTGGCCGAGGAAAAGATGGGTGTTTACATGAAGAACCTTGAGAAAACCAACTCTGAGCTCGATAAGTTCGCCTATGTAGTTTCTCATGATCTTAAAGCTCCGCTTCGTGCTATCGGTAATCTTACCGGATGGATTGAAGAGGATATGGGTGATAATATGCCGGAAGAACTTCGAAGCCATTTTAGTACAATTAAAGGGCGTGTGGTGCGTATGGAGGGTTTGATTAACGGCATTCTCGATTATACCAAGGCGGCTAAAAAAGGTGGTGAGTTGCTATCCTTTTCTTCTGATGAATTGGTGCGCGAAACCATCGATCTGATTGGCCCGCCGGCTGCAGCGGTGATACATGTGCGTGAGAACTTACCCGTGATGAGGGCCGAACGTGTGAAGTTGCAGCAGATTTTCCTGAATCTTATTCACAACGCTATAAAGTATAACGATAAAGAAGATGTGCTGGTAGAGGTGGGCTTTGAAGATGCCGGCACCGAATGGAAGTTTTTTGTGAAGGATAATGGCCCCGGAATCGAACCCCGCTACCACGATAAGATATTTGTCATTTTTCAAACGCTCAATGCCCGTGATGAAGTGGAGTCGCGGGGGGTTGGTTTGGCCATTGTAAAGAAAATTATCGAAGAGGAAGGTGGTCGCATTTGGGTGGAAAGTGATAAGGGAAAAGGTGCGACTTTTTTCTTTACCTGGCCAAAGCTCAAGAAGGTGTCGCCTGAAGATGCACTCCTGGCTGAGGCGGTGTTGGCCTGAAACCTCTCTGATTTTTTTTCGTTGAACGGCTAAATATCTCTTGCCATGAAACTGAGAACTGAAGCTGACGTGAAACGTGAATTGGAAAAGTGCATCCGCTCAATGAAAGCACTCATGATGGAACTCGAACCTTCTGAACGCCTCAGAGTAACTAATGAAATTTTTTTACGATTGATGCCGGATCGTCAACCTTCAGCTTCTGCTGCAGATAAAGCCGCTGCTCAGAAAAAAGCTCCGACGCAGCTTTCAGATTCACAGCAATCGCTGATCCGTCACCTTTCTCAGAAAACGGATGAGTTATTTGATGTCGATGGCGGTGACCATCGTGCCTGATGGTTGTTGTTCCCATTCACGCAGCTTTTCTAAAAACAAACGCAAGCCTTTGCGTTCTTCTGTGCTTAGTGAATAAGCAATTTTTTTGCTCAGATAATCTTCAACATTAGCGTATGGATAGCTGCTCTGTAGAGTTTCACTGATCTGCTTTATACCTGCTATACCGTACTTGAAAATTTCATTCAATTCAGCAATTCGCCGTGGCTCGACCGGTTTGTTACTGGTCCATGCGGCAAATACAAACGGTAGTCCTGTATGTTCTTTCCAGGCCGCTGCCAAATCATATTGGTAAGGGTACAGGTTGCGGTATTCCAATGCTTTATCCCCGATTAATACCGCAGCTTCAGTGAGTGCAGGTTTTGAAAAATCATGGCCGGGTGGTTGTGGAGTAAAAGCTGCAGTTATCTTCCAGTATTCCCGCGATAGTATTTTGGCTAACATCACCGATGTGCGGCTTTCCTGATCCATGAGGATCGTGCGGATCTGATCCAATGGCGTATTACTGACAAGCACTACCGATTCAACTGCTCCGTTGGCAGCAATGCAGTAATCACTGATGATGTGTGCTTCCTTCAGCTGTGGAATCATGGCGACAGGAATCAGACCGATATCCGCTTCATCCCTCAGAAGTTTGGCTGCGCATTCTGATGGAATATCCTGATGAATAAGGTATGTGCTTTTATCAGCTAACTCCTGCAGGCCTTTTAAAAAAGGCTTAGAGTTAAGATAGGATACAACGGAAATACGAAGTGCGGATTCCTTCATTCGTTAATGCATTATTCGATAGACCATCTCCCGAACCAATTCTCCCGGTTCTGAACTTGCTGCTCCGATTCCTTTTGATTTTAAATCATACTCCCTCAATAATCCAACAATCTCAACAACTTTGGCCGGCGGATAGTTTCTGGCGGCCGTCAGATAGTCATCAACAAAGAAAGGATTCACTTTCAGGGCAGCAGCTACGCTGTTTTTACTTTTATCGCTGAGCGAATGCAGGAGGAGTAGTTTTGAAAAGAAAGAATACAGGTTACCAAAGGTAAGCGGTATTGGTGCACTTTTGGGATTGTCACGAAAATAATTGACAATTCGCGTACTGGTGAGAATGTCACGTCTCCCGATGGTCTTCTGTAGTTCAAAAATATTAAACTCCTTGCTGATGCCGATGTTTTGCTCGATGTGATTGACATCAATTGTTTCTCCCGGCTTTAAGTTGATGGTGAGCTTGTCACATTCGTTGGCTATGCGGGATAAATCATTGCCTAAATGTTCGGCCATTAGCACCGCCGCTTTGGGTTGAATCAAATGCTTTTTTTCGGATAGATATACTTCAATCCAGCGCGGTAACTTATCGTCGTACATCTTCTTCGACTCAAAGACTATCCCGTTTTTTTCTAACGCTTTGTAGAGTTTGCCACGCTTGTCAAGTGTTTTGTATTTTACACATAATACAAGTACCGTGGAGGATAAGGGGTTTGAAATGTAATTTAACAACGGATTTGTTTCCTTGTCCTTTCCGTCCTTCGAAGCCCTGGTTTCTTCATCTTCTTTATCCTTGCCCGTTAGTCCTTTGATCTCCTGTGCTTCCTTTACAAGGACCACCTGATAGTTGGCCATCATCGGATAGCGTTTTGCCGCTCCTGCCAATGCTGAAAGTTCTGCGTCTTTTCCATAAAGTACCGTTTGGTTGAACTCCTTTTCCATTTCATCCAGTACCGAACCTTCAATCAAATCACTTAACCGGTCAATATAATATGGCTCGTCTCCCGTCAATAAATAAACCGGGGCGTATATTTTATTCTTTATGTCGCGCTTTATTTCGTCAAATGTTTTTACTGCCATTTTCTTTGAATGCTTTTGAAGTACACTTTTCTTTCACCTATACGTCTTCCCCAGGATATTCGACGGGTGAACAACCTTCAATTGATTCATGGGAGGGGCGGGTCGCGACCCTCCCCTCCCATGAATCAATCTTTAACTTTTCTATTCGTTAATGCGCGTCGTGACCCTCCCCTCCCATGAATCAATCTTTAACTTTTCTATTCGTTAATGCGCGTCGCGACCCGCCCCTCCCATGAATTAAACTTTTACTTTTCTATTCGGTAATGCGCGTCGCGACCCGCCCCCCCCATGAATTAAACTTTTACTTTTCTATTCGGCAAGGCGGGTCACGACCCGCCCCTCCCATGAATTAACCTTTTGCCTTTTACTTACAACCTACAACCTATAACCTATAACCTAAAACCGGAGATGTTTCACAGTAAGCCCATTGTTAATGAGCTCATTCAATGCCGAAATACCAATTTTGATATGGTCCTCAACAAAGGATGAGGTTACTTTCGTATCACTCTCTGCCGTTTTTACCCCCTCGGGGATCATCGGCTGATCAGAAACCAAGAGCAATGCACCCGTCGGAATTTGGTTTGCAAACCCTGCAATAAATACAGTGGCTGTTTCCATATCGATGGCCATCGCCCTCACTTTTTCAAGGTATTTTTTAAACTCGTTATCATGTTCCCAAACCCTGCGATTGGTTGTATAGACAGTACCCGTCCAGTAATCCTTGCCATAATTCCTGATCGTTGTGGATACGGCCTTTTGTAAACTAAATGCCGGTAGGGCAGGTACAATCGGAGGAAGGTAGTCGTTGGAGGTTCCTTCTCCGCGAATTGCAGCAATAGGCAGAATAAGATCACCTACTTTGTTTTTCTTTTTCAATCCTCCACACTTGCCGAGAAATAAACAGGCTTTCGGCTTGATTGCACTCAGTAAGTCCATCACCGTTGCCGCATTGGCACTGCCAATTCCGAAGTTGATGATCGTAATGTTTTTTGCTGTTGCGCACGTCATCGGTTTACCTGCTCCGATTACTTTAACCTTGTTCCATTTTGCGAACAGGTCTACATAATGTTGAAAGTTGGTTAGCAATATGTACTTTCCGAAATTTTCCAGCTTTTCGCCCGTATAACGAGGTAACCAGTTTTCAACAATTTCTTTTTTGTTTTTCATAACACAGTTCTATACTGTTCAACGGATGATTGGATCCGGTATTTTTGTCATATGGATGAGTTCACATTGGAACCCCTTAATTTCCCCGATTTTTCTTTCCGGGTGAGAGCCACGGGACAAAGTAAGCAAATTTACGACTCTGTCAGAAAAAGATTTGTAGCGCTGACTCCCGAAGAATGGGTGCGGCAGAATCTCTTGCAACTGATGACTGAGGTTTTTGATTATCCTGCGTCATGTCTGGCAGTAGAGAAAAAAGTGGTTGTGAATGGAATTGCTCAGCGTGCCGATGTGGTCGTGTATAACTCTTCCGGTAAACCTTGCCTGATTGCTGAATGTAAAGCATCGGCGGTGAAGATCACGGAGGATACGTTTTTGCAGGCAGCCCGCTATAATCTGCAGTTGCAGGTGCCTTTTTTCGTGCTGACCAATGGCCTTGAACATTATTGCCTACAGTGGAATGGCACCACCTTCGACTTTCTCGAGGGTCTTCCGCCCCGGCATATACTTGAACAGTTCCGGTAGGTAGCAGGGCTTTATATATCTTTGTTGCTAATGGAACTTGTATTTCTTTTAACCGGAATTGTCGTAGGCGCTCTGGCTGTTTGGCTGATCCTGCGCGCTAAACTTTCCGCACGGCCTGAGCTGGATCCGGCTCGTCTGGCGGATACGGAACGCGACCTGGCGGTGGTTCGTCAGCAGGCTGTGGATTTGCGCATGCAGTTGCAGGCAAAGGAGGAGGAACAGCGGGTCTTACGTGAGCAGTTAACATTGGCTGCTACTGAAGTTTCTTCGGCAAAAACGCAAGCCGTTGCATTGGAGGCTCGGTTGAATGAACATCGGAATGAACTGGAGCAGATCCGCTCTCA
>JBIIHN010000147.1:0-5068 GCA_044235745.1 Bacteroidia bacterium | reverse complement strand
TTGAATCGGCGAACAATCATCCACTACGAAAATACCAAATATCTTCGCCATAAGTTGACAAATCAAAACCAGCCAATTATCTTTGGCAATCATTCATTGTCAGAGCATTATGCAAAACATTCAACAGCAGATCAACGATTTGAGAGCAGCCCTGCTGAAAGCCATTGCTGACCATGAATCATTAAAACGGGAGCTGAACCACGAACAGGAGCGCCTTCAACAAGCTTTGGTTGAAAAACAAAACCTACAGATTGAAGTGAACACCCTCCGGGAACAAGTAAAAACCATTAAATTAGCGCAGGCAATTCATGAAACGGACGACCAGTCGCGTCATGAACTTAAACTTCAGATTAACCGTTACTTACGGGAAATCGACAAGTGTTTGCAACTTATCAATAGCCATTGAATCCGTGAGCAACACCCTCTCTATAAAAATTCAGATTGCCGGAAGGTCTTATCCGCTCAAAGTCACACCGGAGCAACAGGTAGTACTGGAAAAAGCAGCTACAGCGGTGAATGACCGGCTGAAAGAATACGAAAAGGCATACGGTGTACGTGACATACAGGATTTATTATCGATGTGTGCCCTACACATGGCTGCAGAGCAGATGGGTTTCCGGAAAAACCAATTGCTGGAAGAAGATAAGATCAACAAGGAGCTACAGGCTCTAGCTGATCTTGTAAAAGCTTTTGATAAGTAATATCGTTCTTAAAATCAATACGGGAACAGTACCTTATACTGTATAACCCGCATTCGTACTGGTCGACGGCGTAAACTCAACATTCACTCATTAGGAGAAAGACTCAGGCTGCAGAGGGCATGTCCCGCTTGTTCGGGAAAGCGCAAATCAGCCGGCTGACTCCGACCCTGAAATCCGGGGTTTACACGCCACAGTACGAATGCGGGTTTTTTAATATTCACTAAACTACTTATTAGCAATATATACATCGAAACATGGACATTACACTCATCATAATTGCGGCTGTTGCCGGCCTGGTGGTTGGAGGTCTGATTGCATATCTCGTCACAAAGAAAAACAATCAAACCATCATCGCTGCTGCCGAGGAAAAAGCAAATGCGCTACTGAAAGAAGCTCAAGCCAAGGGAGAAATCTTATTGAAAGATAAAACGATGGAAGCCAAAGATCGCTTCTATCAAATGAAGACCGAGCACGAGAAGCACATCGCCGAGAAAGACAAGAACATACAGGCTGCTGAAAACCGGATCAAACAAAAAGAGGGCAACCTGAATCAGCAGATAGAACAAAACAAGCGGAAGCAGGCGGAACTGGAAACGCTGCAAAATAATCTGAATGGTCAGTTGGAGATTGTCAACCGGAGAAAGGAGGAAGTCGACAAAGCACACCATAAACAAGTTCAGGCACTCGAGAAGATCGCCGGCCTCTCTGCAGCTGACGCGAAAGCACAGTTGGTAGAAGCTTTAAAGGCAGAGGCAAAAACCGAGGCCATGCAATACATCAAAGAAAGCATGGATGAGGCGAAACTTACGGCCAATAAAGAAGCAAAACGTATCGTTATCCAAACGATCCAGCGGGTGGCCACGGAGCATGCCATTGAAAATGCAGTCACCGTTTTCCATATCGACAATGATGAAGTGAAAGGTCGCGTAATTGGTCGCGAAGGTCGTAACATTCGCGCACTGGAAGCCGCTACCGGAATTGAGATTATCGTTGACGATACTCCTGAAGCGATCATTCTCTCGGGATTTGATCCTGTTCGTCGCGAGCTGGCACGTCTGGCATTGCATCAACTCGTATCAGATGGCCGTATCCATCCAGCCCGCATTGAAGAAGTTGTGTCGAAAGTAAAACGCCAACTCGACGAAGAAATCGTGGAAACAGGAAAACGTACTGCCATCGACCTGGGTATTCATGGTCTGGCACCGGAGCTCATCCGTATGGTAGGCCGGATGAAATACCGCTCATCGTACGGGCAGAATTTATTGCAGCATAGTCGTGAAGTGGCCAACCTTTGCGCCTTGATGGCAGCAGAGCTTGGTCTCAACGTGAAGTTGGCTAAACGTGCCGGACTACTCCACGATATTGGTAAAGTGGCAGAGGAAGACATGGAGTTGCCACACGCCATTGCCGGTATGAAGATGGCAGAGCGTTCAAAAGAAAATCCCGAAGTATGTAACGCCATCGGTGCCCACCACGATGAAATTGAGATGTCCAGTCTGATCTCCCCGATCGTTCAGGTTTGTGATGCCATCAGTGGTGCCCGCCCTGGAGCTCGTCGTGAAATCGTTGAGCAATACATGAAACGCCTGAAGGAAATGGAAGGACTTGCACAATCCTACAAGGGCGTGGAAAAAGCATTCGCCATTCAGGCAGGACGTGAACTACGCGTCATTGTAGAGAGTGAAAAACTCGATGATAAGCAAACCGAGCAGTTATCCTTCGATATCGCCAACCGCATTCAAACCGAGATGACCTATCCCGGTCAGGTAAAGGTAACGGTGATTCGTGAAACACGCGCAGTGAATTACGCGAAGTAACTACGGATAATCAAAATGGAATGAGCAAACTGTTCAGCCTGAGATCGGGTTTTGTAAAAAACGTTACGACTCTTGTTACCGGTACTGCCATTTCACAAGCGATCAACTTTCTCAGTACTCCGCTACTGACAAGGATCTATACGCCGGAAGAATTTGCCGTTTTCCAGATATTCTACTCTACCGCGTCCATCATAGCTGTAATTGCTACGCTTCGTTATGAACTGGCCATTGTAGCGCCATCATCCGAAGAAGAAGCGATTGATCTGGTGTCGGTATCCTTTTATCTTTCCTTTCTGATCGCGTTTATCAGTCTTTGTGTTGCTGCAATTGCCCATTTTTTTATGGGTGAGGTGTTCAACATCTGGTATTATCTGATCCCCGTTTATGTTGTTTTTGCAGGATTGATGCAAAGCCTCAATCTATTATCTATCCGCAGAAAAACATATAAACGTAATATGACCAGCAGGATTGGAACCGCCTTAAGCACGGCCATCGTTGGGATTGTTACCGGATTCTTTGGCTTGCGTCCTGCCGGCCTTATTCTCGGAAGTGTGTCAGGGCAGCTGATGGGTTTTCTGCTGCTGATGAAAGAAATTCCTGCCATTGTATGGCGACCATTTCATCGTAAACATCAGCTTTTACAAATTGCCGCTCAACATTCGAATTATCCGAAGTTTAATGCACCACATGCGTTGGTAGATACGATACAGGATCAAGGTTTGGTTTACCTGCTGAATTTTTACTTCAGTGCATCCATCGTTTCATTTTACGGACAGGCTTTTCGCATCCTGAAGGCTCCGATAGGATTTATCGGTTCTGCGATTTATCAGGTGGTATTGCCTCAGTTTACTGAAATGAGCCGGTCCGGTATTGACCTTCGGTCCCCTATTTTGAAAATTTATATCCGGATGTTTATAATCGGACTACCGGCCTTTGGGTTCCTCTTTTTTTATGCTGAGCCTATCTTCGGATGGTTCTTCGGGGAAAACTGGACTAAAGCAGGAACCATCGCCGGATACATGGCACCCTGGTTATTCCTGAACTTCATGGCAAGTCCGGTTTCCTGCATCACACTGATCCGTAACAAACAACGCAAGGCTTTTATGATCACACTTACAGAGATCAGTCTTCGCTTCATCGCTGTTGGATACGGAGGATTCATGGGCAGCTCAGATGCAGCCTTTATGTTACTCAGTCTCGCCGGATCTGCTGTCATGCTCTATGCATTGATCTGGTACTACCGGATGGGAGCGCCGGATAGCTGACAGAGCATTATCTTCGTACCTGCGTTTATAGTATGAAAAAACTACTGCACCTTCTTCACACCATTCGTCACCTGCCGGTTGTAACAGTACAACTGGAGGTACAGAGCGAGGAAGGGAATCGCATGTTCAACTATTACACCCGCCGACATCCCCGTTTATTGGTGATCAGAAATAAAACCATTGGCGTGGCCATGATCGCATTAAAACAATTTTCAGTTTTCGATGATTTTCTTTTGAGTGTATCGGGGAAAAACTCCGCCGCCTATTACGCCCGACGGGCCGAACGCGCCGGATATCAATTTCGGGCGATTGACCCTCACGACTATATCGAGAGTATTCAGGCCATTCATACTTCCACTCCTGTTCGTCAGGGAAAGACCATGGCCAGTGCCTATCTCAATCCGTTGAAATCCTATCCGCAAAATTCACAGAACACCTACTTCGGTTTGTTCAAAGATCAGGAGCTGGTCGCCTATCTATGGTGTGTGCGAAGCGGTGAACTTATTACGCTCAACAGATTGCTTGGCCATGCCGACTACCTGAAGGACGGTATCATGTATCAACTCGTGATTTCAGGAATTCGGGATATATTTAAAATGAAAAACAGGCCGGCATTCATCATGTATGATACGCTTCTTGGAGCATCAGAAGGCTTAAGTCTTTTTAAAAAGAGGCTTGGATTTAAACCCTATCGGGTGACCTGGGAAAAGGGAGGTGTATCATGAGTACATGGCACCGTTTTTATTCGGATTTTCTGCTTCCCTCGAGAATGGAAGAGTACTCAGGTATGCTGAAAACGGCGCTTGACAAGGGTTATCAGTTCTTCACCATCCCGCGATACTTCGATGCACTTCAGTCGGGAAAGATATCATCAGCTGATAAAATTTTTATTCACCGGCACGATATCGATACGGACCCTGCAACAGCCAGAAAATTCTTTGAAGCAGAACAGACTTACGGAATAAAAACGAGTTATTACTTCAGGAAGCATAATCTCGACATCCGGCTTTTTAAGGAAGTTGCAGATGCCGGCCACGAAGCCGGATATCACTATGAGGAATTATCGGATTATTGCAAAGAGAAAAATATTCACTCGGCAACAGAAATCAAAAAACATTTTACCGAAATCGAAAACCGGTTTTTATTGAACCTGCAAAAAATGGAACAGGCCGTTGGCAGAAAAATCAACTCCATTGCAGCACATGGCGACTTCGTGAACCGAAAACTGAATGTGCCCAATTACGCCTTCATTACTCCCGAACTCCTGAACAAAGCCGGTATATCC
>JBIIHN010000146.1:0-5077 GCA_044235745.1 Bacteroidia bacterium | reverse complement strand
GAGATGAGAGAAAAAGATGGTTGTTAATAACAAACCGTTCAGCCAAATCCGGGAGACATTTTGCTTCTGTTCATAGTGCTGAATAAACCGGCTGACGAAAAAAGGCAGCAGGGCCATGCCTGCCATAAAATTGTAAAAGCCCATTAAAAAGGTAAAATTGTAGAGCAATGGAAATAGCATCCAGGTGATCCACACAGCAGATGGTTCGAGCGTTAGAATCAGTTTTCTGTATCCAATGGCAAAACCTGACAGCAGCAGTAGCTGCAGCAATTTTTCTGTCCACAATGCCGGAATAAAATGAATCAAAAATCCCATTATTATATGCCCCGACCAGTTAGGTTCCGGTACGGGATTAATTTCGTAGAACCTGGCCGTTAGTTGGTCCGGACCGGTGATTAAATCATGCAATAACCGGGCATTGTAAACATGCGCGGGACCGTCAAGCGTAACAAAGGGCGTCAGAATAATGACAGGAAGAAGATATAACAGCAGCACACCAAAAAATAATCTGCTTTCAGTTTTATACAACAGGGTTTTCATAGGTGTGATTAAACGAAATTAGCAGGTTGATCTTTAAGCGGTCGGGTTTTTCACTGTGTTTATGTTTAAAACCGTTGAAAATGAGATTGTTTAACATTGATTTAATGTGGGCGATAAAGTAGGGAAAAACGTATTTTTGTTGGAGATGAATTCATTTGTTGTATCCGCACGAAAGTACCGCCCAGCCACCTTTGATACGGTTGTTGGGCAGGCTCATATTACGAATACGTTGAAAAACGCGATCAGAACTAAACATCTGGCACAAGCGTTTCTGTTTTGTGGTCCGCGGGGAGTAGGTAAAACAACCTGTGCCCGTATCCTCGCAAAAACGCTGAACTGTAAACACCTGACCGATGATCAGGAGGCCTGTAACAGATGCGAGTCATGTATGTCGTTTAACAACGGGCAATCCTTAAATATCTATGAGCTGGATGCGGCCTCCAATAACTCTGTAGATGATATCAGAAATCTTGTTGAACAGGTGCGGTATGCGCCACATGCCGGCGAATACAAGATCTATATCATCGATGAGGTGCACATGTTGTCCGCCTCCGCCTTTAATGCTTTTTTGAAAACGCTGGAAGAACCTCCCTCCTACGCTATTTTTATTCTTGCCACCACTGAAAAACATAAAATTCTGCCGACCATTCTTTCCCGATGTCAGATTTTTGACTTCAACAGAATTCAGGTAGAAGATATCGCTCATCATCTTCAGTTCGTCGCTTCCGGTGAAGGGGTGACCGCAGAGGAAGATGCTCTGCACATCATCGCACAAAAAGCTGATGGCGCCTTGCGGGATGCACTATCGATTTTTGATCAGATCGTCAGCTTTGCCGGCACTACGGTTACCTACAAGGATGTGATTAATAATCTGAGTATCCTCGATTATGATTACTATTTTAAGGTGACAGATGAGATCAGAAACGGAAATATCCCGGCTGTGCTGGTGGCGTTTAATGAATTGCTGGCCGATGGTTTTGACGGACACCATTTCATTACTGGACTGGCAGCGCACTTTCGCGATTTGCTCGTTTCAAAGGATGAAGTAACACTCCCTTTGCTGGAAGTGAGCAAGGGTACCCGTGAACGATATAAAGTTCAGGCAGCAATGCTCTCTCAAGCCATGCTCTTGAAATTTATCAGTATTTGCGTCCAGGCCGACCTCGATTACCGATCAGCGAAGAATCAGCGATTACACGTTGAACTAACGCTCATGAAGATGTGTGCTATGTCGGTACATCCTTCCGGTGAAACATCCGGTCAGGTTAACGCACAAACTACAGCCGTGCCGGGAAAGCCGGAAGCAGCAGATAAGCCGGTTTCAGTACCTGCTGCGAAGGCATCTGTTTCAGAGACCACCGATAGTAAATCCACCCCTGTAAATACACCTGCGAATACTGCTCCTGTAAAGCCGGTTGAAAATTCTGCTGCAGTTCCCCCGCCTTCACATGCAGTACAAGGATCATCAGCTCAGGTAAAGGAAAACACGGCGACACCATCTGCCACACCATCCATGGGCGGCATTCTAAAAGGTGCATCATTGGCCAACCTTCGAAAACCCGAAGTCCCCAAGGAAGAAAAGCCGGTGACGAAAGTGAATACCGAATTGGAATCCCTTCCGGTGGATCGGGAAATGCTGGAACGTTGTTGGATGGACTACGCGGAAAAAATGAAGGAGGCCGGAAAGTTGCAATTGCATACGACCCTCACCATGAAAATGCCGGTGCTGACCGATGGTGTGATCATTGAACTGACGATTCATAATCCCTCGCAGGATGAAGTAATCGCTGAAGAGAAAGCTGACCTGCTTGATTACCTGCGTACCAACCTCAGGAATTATAACCTTCAGCTCAAAACGATACTTGACACTTCTACTTCTGACCCTGAACTTGTCTATACCAGTAAGGAAAAATATAAAAAGATGGTAGAGAAAAATCCGGGTCTGGATGATTTCCGCCGTCAATTAGGATTGGAATTAGAACTATAAACTCCGGAAAACCTATGCCGATTCTGGCCAGTATAATCAAACGTGGTATTGAACTCCGACACAGCATGCGTCTGCCGGAGAAATCCCCCATATACTACCAGCAGAAAGAACTTAAAAAATTGATGCGTAAGGCGCAGTTTACCATGTTCGGGCAAACCTACAAATTCCCGGCTATGGTGAACAGCAGGAACTTCGTGAATAAATTCAGAGCGACCGTTCCGGTGCACGACTATAATTCCATCTACGCCAGATGGTGGAATAAATGCCTGCATACTCAGGAGGATGTCACATGGCCCGGCAACGTCAGATATTTTGCACTGAGCAGTGGTACTTCCGACAGTTCCAGTAAACATATTCCTGTGACGCAGGATATGGTGAAGGCGATACAACGAACCAGCCTCCGTCAGATTATCAGCCTTGGCGGTTATACTGGCTTACCTTCAGATTTATTTTCAAAAGGAATATTGATGTTGGGAGGATCAACGCATTTGCATCACCAGGGTTCATACTTCGAAGGCGACCTTAGTGGCATTACGGCAAGCAAAATCCCCTTCTGGTTCCAGCATTTCTATAAACCCGGCCGGAGAATCTCCCGGGAAAAAGATTGGAATACAAAACTGGATGAAATCGTTGACAATGCAAGAAACTGGGACATCGGGATACTCGTAGGTGTTCCCGCCTGGTGTCAGTTATTGATTGAAAAGATTATTGATCATTACCAGCTGAATACTATTCATGATATATGGCCTAACCTCACTATCTATGTTCACGGTGGTGTTTCATTTGAACCTTACAGAAAGAGTTTTGAAAAACTGATCGCCAAACCTCTTACCTACATCGAGACTTACCTTGCTTCAGAAGGATTTATCGCCTTTCAGGAAGAACAGGATAACCGGTCGATGAAAATGGTACTGAATAACGGATTGTTCTTTGAGTTTATTCCATTTAATTCTGATAACTTCAACAGTGATGGTGAACTGGTGCGTAAACCCAAAACGCTTTTGATAAATGAAGTGCAGGAAGGTGAAGAATATGCTTTACTGATGAGTACTTGTTCCGGTGCCTGGCGGTACCTCATCGGGGATGTGATTCGCTTTACCAATGTAGAGAAAGCTGAAATCGTTATCACCGGACGGACAAAACACTTCCTCAGTCTCTGTGGTGAACATCTTTCTGTCGACAATATGAACAAAGCCATTGAAATGGTTTCGGATGAATACAATATCCGTATCAACGAATATTGTGTGTCCGGAATCAAACATGGAAGCTTGTTTGCTCATAAATGGTTTCTTGGTACAGATGATCAGGTAGATGCTGAAGCATTACGACAGAGCCTGGATGAGAAACTGAAAATGTTGAATGACGATTATCGTGTGGAAAGAAATTCTGCATTGAAGGAAATCTTTGTGGAAGTACTGCCTTCAAAGTTATTCCTGAACTGGATGGAAAAGAACGGGAAAATCGGTGCCCAGAATAAGTTTCCGCGTGTGATGAAAAATCATGTTTTTGAAGAATGGGAGAAGTTCATTAAACAAGAGCTCGTTTAATTCATGTTTGTATCCGGTTTTACTTTTGTGAGAAATGCTGTTAAATTCGATTATCCGGTTGTAGCATCTATCCGTTCCCTGCTCCCGCTGGTGGATGAACTGGTGGTGTGTCTTGGCAACTCTGATGATGAAACTGAAAAGCTGATTCAATCGGTTTCAGATCCCAAAATCCGGATCATTCATTCGGTTTGGGATGATAGCCTGAGAGAAGGTGGAAGAGTATTGGCAATTGAAACCAACAAAGCACTTGATCAGGTTTCGCCGAAAGCGGATTGGTGTATTTACCTGCAGGCTGATGAAGTCATTCATGAGCAGGATTATCCGGCCATCCGTGAAGCGATGCAACAGTATTGTGCTGATCAGCGGGTAGAAGGACTGCTCTTTAAATATATCCATTTCTACGGCAGTTATCATTATTTCGGTAGCTCTAGAAAATGGTATCGCCATGAAATCCGTATTGTCCGTAATGATCCTGCTATTCGATCATGGAAAGATGCACAGGGGTTCAGAAAAAATAATGCTCCGCTTCATGTTAAACCGGTAGATGCTTTTATTTTTCACTATGGCTGGGTGAAGGATCCTTATCATCAGTCAGAAAAACAAAAGAACTTCCATAAAATGTGGCATCAGGATGAAAAAGTGAAACTCATGGTCAGCGATCTTCCTTTCGACTATTCAAAAATTGATGCATTGGCTCCTTTCAAAGGTTCACATCCCGGGGTTATGCTCGAGCGCATTAATAAAATGAACTGGGATTTTGAGTTTGATACGAGTGTTAAGCGATTAAAACTGAAAGACAGAGTTTTAATGGGGATCGAAAAACTGACCGGAAAACGCCTGTTTGAGTACAAAAATTACCGGCTTTTACCTTAAGCTTTTTTTGAAGAATATCCTAATAATAAGTGGTACCGTAAGAAATGGTAACACCAGAAATAGCGTGGCTGATAGTATAAGAAAGAGTGCGGGTCCTTGTTCAGGAGTTGCATAATCCATACCTACGATG
>JBIIHN010000145.1:0-5096 GCA_044235745.1 Bacteroidia bacterium | reverse complement strand
CCTCAATGGCAAGTTTTACAATGTTCTCGGGGTCGAAAAACATAGGATTAGGAGCGAAGGAGGCTCCGCCACTGTGCTCAATTCCCTGATCAACGGGTAGTATACTCACATATCCGGTACCGGCAAGACGTCCATGGTTGTAGATTGATTCCAGACTGCGCATTACCTGATTACTCCGGTTAGATGGAGCGAAGATACGGTCAACGAAATCCACTCCCGGTAAGTGAATGGTTGACTTCGGAATGGTATTGCAGGTGTGGTTCAACAGACTTTCGGCATCTTTACCGAGCAGTTCACGTATCTTTTGAATCGACATAGATGAGTATTTCTAAGAGGATGTTTTCTGTGAATTTTAAGACTGACAAATCTAAAACAAAATAAGGTATTTACATGACAGGCGAAATAATATGCTTACCAGCCTCCTTTATTCGACAAAAGATCAATGGCGCTCAGGTATGGTTGGTATGGGTGTTTGTAGGAAAAAACCTGAGAATATTCCGGGTATGGCGAAAGGTTATCCCGTAGTTCTGTTTCATTTGTAATTGCACTTAATTCGATGTCAATGTGTTGGTTGCTAAACTCTTCTACAGGGGCTTTACATTTGAATTTTCTTAACAGCAAGTCCAGTAAAGCGAGGTTTAAATCAACCAGAAATTCCGGCCGGCGATCGATGATTTGGAATAGTTCTTCCCGGAAGTAATCAAAGAAAGGGCTGGTGTTGTAGGCTGAGAACATTGCACCCTTGTGAACTCGTACCCAGGCTTCATGGTAACTGATACGAATATCTTTCAGGGCAATGGCTTTTCCGCCAGTATGCCGTACAGGTACACTCAGCGTTTGAACTCCATTTGCACTGAGAATACGTGTCCTGCTTCTAAGTGTCTGCTTTTGCCAGGCACTGTTGGAGTCAATATAAATGACGGATGCCTGATGCAGGCGATGCAGCCATTCAACAGGAGGGAGGTAAAGCGGTAAAATTTTGACCGCAGACAAGTTGTTAGTCGTTATTCCAGTGAATCACATTAAATAACCTCGACCAGCGGATTTTATCAAGAAACTTACCATGTGTGTTCCACGACATCCAGATGAAAACGGCTTTACCTACAACGTGGTCTTCCGGCACAAATCCCCAGAACCGTGAATCGGCAGAATTATGACGGTTGTCTCCCATCATAAAAAAGTAGTCTTGCTTGAATGTGTATTTATCAGCAGCAGCACCGTTTATAATAATTCTTCCATCTTTCTCTTCCAGCTTATTCCCTTCGTAAACACTGATTACCCGTCGATAAATGCTGATGTTTTCCTGATTGAGGGATACAGTGACTCCTTTCTTCGGAATATAGATGGGACCGTAATTATCCATGTTCCATCTCAATTTTGGATCGTGAGGGAATATATAATCCTCAAACTGTCCCTTTGGCATTGTCATAACCTGCAGCCTGGAGACAATCGGGAGTTTCTTTAATTCTGCAGCTGCATTTGTTGTAAGGCAATATCTGTATTCTCCGGGCATATAACCAGGCCCACCGTCCGTTACATCCAACTTATAGAGCAGTTTATCATTTATTCCGCTGCCATTCGTTTGAATGTCGTAAACATATTGACTTTCTTTTGGTTGCATGGCTTTTTTGCCATTAATATACAAGGTGCGGTCAACAACCTGTAAGGTGTCGCCGGCTATTCCTACGCACCTTTTGATGTAATGCGTCTGTTTATCAATCGGACGATCATCTTCCATTGGATAATTGAATACCACAATATCATTACGCTCAACATCCGCAAAGCCGGGAAGCCGGTAGTAGGGGAGTTGCAAGGCATCTGAATAAGACTTGCCGCCAAACACCGGTATCTCCTGATGCATAAAAGGAATTGATAAGGGGGTAATAGGAGTCCGGGCGCCATAATTTACCTTGCTCACAAAGAGAAAGTCTCCCACCATCAACGTCTTTTCCATAGATGGAGTAGGGATTGTGAAGGCCTCAATAAAAAAAGTGCGTATAATGGTAGCAGCAACCACAGCGAAGATAATGGCATCTACCCATTCTCTTGTTTTACTTTTTCTTCCGCTGCTTTGCCAGAATTTCCAGTTCATAGTCAGATAATTTCGGGTTCGAAATTAGGAAAGTTAATCTATTCCGATGAGTATTATAAATTTTGTTTACTAAACAGTAGATCATTCATGCCGAAAACGCCTTTTTTACCGATAATCCATTCAGCAGCTATCAACGCGCCGGTCGCAAACCCATCACGATTGAAGGCTTCGTGACGTATACTGATGTTATCGATTGGGGATGTCCATGTCACTTCATGAATACCGATCACATTTGATTCTCTCCTCGCATCAATGGGAAGGTCATTTTCAGCTACTCTTGTTTCATCCTCACGCAATTTCCAGGAGTTGATTTTTTGGCTTTGTTCAATAATTCCCATAGCCAGTGTAACCGCAGTTCCACTGGGTTTGTCCAGTTTCCGGGTGTGGTGTATTTCTTCAATGGCTGGTGTATATTCAGGGAATCGGTTCATCCATTTTGCGAGCTCGATATTTAACTGAAACAAAAGATTAACACCAACGCTAAAGTTGGTAGCTGACAGGAGGGCGCCTCCTTTCTCTAAAAAAATCGAACTGACCTTATTGTAATCCTCATGCCAACCCGTTGTACCGCAAACGACCGGCAGGCCTGCATCCAGACATTTCATGAGGTTTTCAACGACAGCATCCGGTCGGGAAAATTCGATCACAACATCAGCTTTTTTCAAGTGCTCCTCGGTTAGGTCTTGAAGGTTAGAGGCGTTGATTCGCAGCACAATCGCGTGTCCGGCAGCGATGGCTTTTGCCTCCACAGCCTGCCCCATTTTTCCGGTACCTAATAATGCTATTTTCATGAGATTGGTTTTAAAACTGAAACTGCAGACGAACTCCTGCTGTTGCTGATTGAGGTGAGGGGTGTATTACCGGAGACCAGTTCAGACTCAGGTTGTCATCAACATTGAAAGAAAAAAGATGTGCATCAACATGAGCATCGATAATGTTCAGCACATAGACCAATGAAATTCCTACCACTGAAAGATCCCTGTTGCGGCGGTAAAAATCACGAAGTGACCGAAGGTTATCGTCAGAGTAAATGTCCTGAAACTCATCATTGGTATCGGGATTATCATCGTATCGCAACAGCAATGCATTTTCATATATATTGTATCGGTCATTGTTGAACTTTACGAAATAAACAAGTCCGCCAAATGCTGCGTAAATGATAGGAACTTTCCAGATTTTCTTATTATAAACCTGTCCGGCTCCGGGTAACAAGGCCGATAACATAGTAGCTCTCTTCACCGAATGCTGGTAGGTAAATCGCGAAAGGCTATCGGTTAGCTCAAGAGTATCCTGAGTTATAACACGGTCAGTTGTGGTACTGATTGATACCGGGTCTGCAGTTTGTGCGATGGAATTAAAGGAGCAAAGCATCAACAGGGCACAAAGCAACAATTCCCCTCCGGCTTTTAACAGAAGGGGAACCATGTTGAATCTATTAGTGGTAGTTTTAATCAAAATCAAGTAAGTCCATCAGCCGATTGAGATCGTCATTGCTGAAATAATTGAACGTAATTTGACCGCTTCCATTGTCTTTATGCTTGATCTCAATTTTGGTTTCGTATCGATGTTCCAGTCGATCCTGCAGATTCCGGATTTCAATGGCCCAGGGTGATTTTCCCTTTTCCTTTTTGCCTTTGCCTTTTGGCGAATTCTCACGAACAAGACCCTCAACTTTCCTAACGCTGAGGTCATTTTCAAGGATGTCGTTGAAAATTTTCAACTGTAACCCGATATCATCAACACCTAAAATGGCACGTGCATGCCCCATACTGATCCTGCCATCACGTATAGCGAATTGTATTTGTGGCGGGAGTTTTAGCAGACGAAGATAATTGGTGACTGTCGAACGATCTTTTCCGACACGTTCTCCGAGATTTTCCTGTGTCAGCTTACATTCTTCAATGAGACGCTGATAGGATATGGCTATCTCAAGGGCATTTAAATTTTCACGTTGAATATTCTCTACCAATGCCATTTCCAGCATTGACTGGTCGTTGGCTGTACGAATATAAGCGGGAATTTGGGTGAGACCTGCAAGGCGCGATGCTTTATAACGTCGCTCTCCACTGATGATCTGATACCGATCGGGTCCCATTTTCCGAACAGTGATCGGTTGAATGATGCCTTGAATCTGTATAGATTCAGCAAGTTCCTTCAGCGCCGTTTCATCAAATTCGGTTCGGGGCTGAAATGGATTTGCTTCGATTTGATTGAGCGGAACTTGTGCTACCGCTCCTGCCATTACTTTGCCGGAGGATAACGATGGGTCAGGAGTACTGGTTGAGTTGCTCTCAGGCGGTATAGCATTGCCCCCGTCGAGCAGGGCTCCGAGTCCACGGCCAAGCGCTGATTTTTTAGTTGACATTTTATTTTCTTCGGCTTTTAGTTTTCAGAGATTTTCAACTTCTCCATTACTTTATCGGTCAGCACCTTCTCTTCAGACGACATTCCGGTAAGATTGTTCTTTTGGAGGATTTCCCTCGCAAGATTCAAATAGTTGATCGCACCTTTACTTGTCGCATCGTGCATGATGATGCTTTCTCCAAAACTGGGTGCTTCTCCCAACTTAGTATTTCGCTGGATGATGGTGTCGAATACCATATCCTGAAAATGGGTTTTGACTTCCTCAACCACCTGATTACTCAAACGAAGTCGCATATCATACATGGTCAAAAGAATTCCTTCGATCGCGAGATCTGTGTTCAAACGATTTTGAACAATTTTAATCGTATTGAGAAGTTTCCCAAGTCCTTCAAGTGCAAAATACTCGCACTGAACAGGAATGATCACAGAATTGGCTGCTGTAAGGGCATTAATGGTGATTAAACCCAGGCTGGGAGAGCAATCGATGATGATAAAATCAAAATCCTTTTCAACCCCTTCCAACACCTGCTTCATCATATGCTCCCGGTTGGGCATCTGAATCATTTCAATTTCAGCACCAACAAGATCGATGTGGGAGGGGAGCAGATATAAATGCGGTGTTTTGGTTTCAAGAATAATA
>JBIIHN010000143.1:0-5116 GCA_044235745.1 Bacteroidia bacterium | reverse complement strand
TCATGCAAATCAGATGATCGCATGGTGTTTATATAAAAGTTCCGCTGGCGGATGATGTCCTGTGATCATCTGATTTGCATGAATGCAGAGACACCAGAACAATTGCGGATGAGTATGTAGTGCCGCCAGAATTTCATCTTCAGTGGTAAAGGTATTATGAACCAATTGACAGCGATTGGACCTGGGCAACAGCTTCAACAGTGCATCCATCGGCCTTGTCCCATTTACCAAAACATCATTTAAGTGAAATCCTGCCGATGAAAAATAATCGAAAAGCGGACCGGAACTCAGTTTGCAGAATTGCAACTCATCTTCCGACTCCTGCACATGAATAGTTAACGGATCATCATAATACAAGGAAGACAACAAACTATTCATCAGCGCAGCAGAAACGGAATAGGGAGCATGCGGACTCAAAGAAGCCGGCAGATTAAACTTTTCTCTGAAGGTCTTCACCATGTCGATACCACGAGACGTAATATCCTTTGCTTTCTCAGGATCGAGGCCACTTAATTCAACGAACGTATGATAATAGATTTTGCTTTTACTCTTCACCTCCGCAGAGGCCAGTGTATTGGAAATATCACCCACAGCAACGATACCTTCTGAGAACATTTCTTCATCTGCCTTCAACATTGCCTCCTGCTGTACCGGATCATCAACCATACCGCGTTGCCGGATCATTTCCCGAATAAAAGCCGTCATACCCTTTTTTTCTTCCGACAACACGCCTTTGAGATGGGATAATTCCAGATGTGTATGCGCATTAACAAAACCAGGCACTACCACACCGGCTTCAACGTCGGCATCCTGCAACCAATTGCAGATTTCCATCACACGACCATTCCGATCCACGATTACTCCGGTCCGGTGCAATGGAACACCATCATTGGTAATCAATAAACCGACATTAATCTTTTTCATCAGGAGATGAGTTATTGGTGAGTTACGGTTGCTTCTCGAGTTTAATCTGACAGAAGTCAACCGCCTTCCTCATCACCGCAGTCATCACCGCTGAATAGAAGGGCTCATTTAATTGCTCCAGTTCAAGTGCGATTTCTCCCACGGCACTTTTCTTCTTCGTTTTAGACAACAGGGTAACAAAAAATTTGTCAAGGAGATACCAGGGATGTGTGGTTGACGCTTTCCGGTAATTCTTAGCCCGATCAAAATTGATCAGTGCATCTTCAACATCACCGGTCAACAACAGCTGAAGCGCTTTCCATTCGAGCAACATCACTGCCATTTCATGACGATGCCGGCCCATATCCTCTGCCAGTTGTTGCAGCAAGGTCATTTGTGCCGCGACTGAGGTATCGCCCTCCATTCCCTTCAAGGCAAATAAGAGGGTACGATACTCTGACAAGCGGACCCAGTTATTCCGGGCGGAAAGACTCCGTGAGGTCGCCTTATAAATCAAATGTTCAGCATCATTCAATGCCACAAGAGCGGCATCGATGTTACCGGTATCCGCCTCGACCATACAACGAATGAACCTGAAGCCGGGACGTTCATCATGCAATTCCAGTTTCCTTGCCTCTGTTTCGGCTTGTTCAAGCCAGGCCAGCCGTTTGTCGCGTCCGGCAGCAATATGGTACATCGCCAGCAGGCGGAGCACCAATCGGCCTGCCTCGTGATGATACACCATAAATCTCGGAAGATTTTCATCCAGATGGCTGATATATGGAGACAGATAACGGGATGGCGTAACCGTTAGCAAGGAAGCCCGTGTGATATACAACAACAACCGGCATCTGTTTCCGGCATTCTGCTCCTGCACCAGCAACTGTTCTGATTCACGGAGGATATCGAGTGCCGACTTCTCATCCTGCAATCCTCTGTCAGCCTGTTGCTCCAGCTGAATCAGAGAAAAACCCAGCCTGAACTGACGTTGAAGGCGTGCTGCACGATCGGTGGCCCGGTCGAAATTTTCAAGGAACGCTGAATACCCATCGCGCTGAAACACCTCCTCGATAAAGGTTGGATGATTCCGGTAAAACAGCAAGGCCAGTTCCGGCACTTCCTGATCACGAAACGAATTTTCAAGGTGCTCCAGTTCCGAAGTCAGGGACAGTGCAGGATGCAAGGTAACATCACTTGAAAGCTGACTGAATTCCCGGAAAACAGCTTCATACCCTACCCCTTGCGCAAGAATTTTTTTATACCCCTCACTATTCAGCACCACGGCAATCTGAGCATCCACTTCCTGCAACATTTTTCTAAAATCCGCTGCCTTAAGGCGTTTAACCCTCCCTTTTGATAAGGCAATCGGGTCGAAACCTGCAGAAGTTCTGTACATAGTAAACAGACCTTCAATAAATTCCTGCCGCTCAGGACCAGCATTCTCACATAAAACCTGCATCACATAATCCAGTATCTCCTTCTCCCGGGGTATCCGGAACAGTTGAAAAGTAGCATCCTGGCTGAGTTTATGATCTGACATGGGCGGATTTCGGATATCAAATAGTCAGAAACTGCTGAGCTATAAAATATGACCGGGCACGGCAATAAAACTATTACCTTCGTCATCCAGCTTACATGCCATCATGAAGAAAATACTAACATGGTTATTCACGTGTATTCTTGTTATCGGGAAGATCAATGCCCAAACCACAAGACCCACGGAAGGATTATCCGATGAACGTGAACTCACCTATGTATTCCGCAACGCCACCATCGTAACCGATGCCAAAACGGTTATCAAGGATGCCGTACTTATCATCAAAAAGGACAAAATCGTTCAGGTGGGGACCGGACTACCCATACCTACCGACGCTATTGTATTTGACCTGAAGGGTCGTTTTGTATATCCCTCCTTCATCGAATCCTATTCCGGCTATGGGATCACAGAAAACAAAGAAAAGCGGGAAGGAGGCCGAAGAGAGCGAGGCCCGGTAACTGAAAATCCTACACCCGGGGCTTTGTACTGGAACATGGCCATTCATCCGGAGTACGATGCTGTCTCCGTTTTCAATCCGGATTCCAAACAGGCGGAAGATCTCAGGAAGCTGGGTTTCGGTACTGCTTTAACGTTACAAAGAGATGGTATTGCCCGGGGAACGGCGGCCATCACATTACTCAGCGACGACAAGGCACACCAGGTGATACTGAAGGATAAAGCGGCACAAGGTTTCTCCTTCAGCAAAGGAACATCTACGCAGGACTATCCTTCATCATTGATGGGAAGCATCGCCCTTTTAAGGCAGACCTATCTGGATGCCACCTGGTATACCTCTACCCGCGACCGGGAATTTAACCTCTCACTTGAAGCTTTACAGAACACTAAAGGATTACCACAGCTCTTTGAAGTGAAAGATTATCGTTCCGCGCTGAGAGCAGACCGGATTGGTGATGAATTCGGTATTCGTTATATCATTAAAGGAGGAGGCGATGAGTATAAACGAATTCAGGACATTAAGAACACAGGATGTCCTTTTATTATTCCTTTGAATTTTCCAAAAGCATTTGATGTTACCAATCCTTACGACGCATTGAATGTAAGCCTGGCAGAAATGAAGCACTGGGAGTTAGCGCCGTCGAACCCCGCAATACTCGAAAAAAACGGCGTATTATTTTCCATCACCACCGATGGTCTGAAAGACAAAAAAGAGTTCATCAGCGCGCTTCATAAAGCAGTGAAGAACGGGCTCAGCAAACAGGCCGCACTGCTGGCACTCACCACCACACCGGCACAATACTTTGGTGTGGAAGATAAAGTAGGTGCTATTCGTCCGGGAATGGTGGCCAACTTTTTTATCTGCACAAAAGACTTTTTCGAAAAAGACAACCAACTTCTGGAAAACTGGGTAGCGGGCAAACGTTACATCATCCGCACCAGCGACAGTCTTGACATCCGCGGAAAGTACAGCTTTGAAGCAGACACTCTAAAAAACTGGGAGCTGATCATCAGCGGTGAATCCACCAGTCCTGAATTCAGTTTACAGCAAGACACTTTGAAAATAAAAATCGAATCAAGTCTTACGGGTAGTCAGTGGACTTTAAAATTTGAAACGGGTAAAAACAAAGGACACTACCGGTTAAACGGAGTCTTCAGCAGCGAAACCAGGGAATTAAAAGGCGCAGGACAAACGCCATCGGGAAAATGGATCAGCTGGAATGCTGTAAGAAAAGGCATAGTAGAAATAAAATCCGACTCTGCGCGCAGAGACAGTGGCTTATTCATGCCGGAAGCCTGGCTTCCCAACATGGCTTATGGCTGGGACAACAAACAAGTCCTGCCCGCTGCAGGAACGGTTCTGATCAAAAATATAACGGTATGGACCTGCGAAAAAGAAGGGATACTGGAGAATGCCAGTGTACTGATAAAGGATGGTAAGATTGCCGCGGTAGGCAAGCCCGGAGAAAATATAAAGATCAATCCGCAGGGAGCCATGATTATTGATGGTACCGGCAAACATCTCACACCAGGATTGATTGACGAACACTCACACATCGCCATCAACGAAGGCGTGAATGAAGGAACGCAGTCGGTCACGTCAGAAGTACGGATAGGAGATGTACTCGACCCGGACGATATCGACATCTATCGTCAACTGGCGGGAGGAGTAACCACATCGCACCTATTACATGGCAGTGCAAACGCCATTGGCGGACAAACAGCACTGATCAAGTTACGTTGGGGAAAGACTGCGGAAGCGCTTAAATTTGAAGGAGCTGATCCCTTCATCAAATTCGCGTTGGGGGAAAATGTAAAACAAAGCAACTGGGGTGACAACAACATCTCCCGATATCCACAAACCCGCATGGGCGTGGAGCAGATTTATATGGATGCCTTCAGGAGGGCGCAGGCCTACGACAAAAGCTGGCAGCTCTGGAAAGCGAAAGCAAAAGGCGGAACTTCGGTAATGCCTCGCCGTGATCTGGAACTCGAAGCACTGTCAGAAATCCTCAATAAGAAGCTATTCATCACCTGTCATAGTTACCAGCAGGGAGAGATCAATATGCTGATGCATGTAGCAGACAGTTTCGGATTCAAGGTAAACACCTTCACGCATATTCTGGAAGGTTATAAGGTGGCGGATAAAATGAAAGCACATGGAGCGGGGGGATCATCCTTCGCCGACTGGTGGGCGTATAAATACGAAGTGATTGAAGC